>NZ_JAAGPM010000077.1:0-38308 GCF_017104865.1 Burkholderia sp. Ac-20349 | reverse complement strand
AGCGCGGCTTCGCCCGCCCGCGCAGCCGCCTGTGCAACGCGGCCGGGGCCCGCGTAGGGCGCGAGCCACGGCACGGACCAGTCGATCCGCGCAAAATCCGCCGCCCCGCTGCCGGCCGTGTGGCCGGGTTCGCGCGGCGGCGCGACCGTCACGCCAGTTTCCAGCCGATCGTCTCGCCGCCGCGCAGCGGCACGACTGGCGTATCGCCCGCGAAGATCTCGCGCGGCAGTTCCCACGCCTCGCGACGCAGCGTGACCGTCTCGGCGCTGCGCGGCAGCCCGTAGAAATCGGCGCCGAAGAAGCTCGCGAAGCCTTCCAGCTTGTCGAGCGCGCCGGCGTGGTCGAACGCTTCCGCATACAGTTCGAGCGCGTGCAGCGCCGTGTAGCAGCCCGCGCAGCCGCACGCGGTTTCCTTCGCGTCGCGTGCATGCGGCGCGCTGTCGGTACCGAGGAAGAAGCGCGGGTTGCCCGACGTCGCGGCCTCGACCAGCGCGACGCGATGCGTCTCGCGCTTCAGCACCGGCAGGCAGTAGTAATGCGGGCGAATCCCGCCGACGAACAGCGCGTTGCGGTTGTACAGCAGGTGATGCGCGGTGATCGTCGCGCCGAGCAGGCCGGGCGCCGCGTCGGCGTCGCGCACGTAGTCGGCTGCGTCCTTGGTCGTGATGTGTTCGAACACGACCTTCAGGCCCGGGAAATCGCGGCGCAGCGGCGTCATCACGCGGTCGATGAAGACCTTCTCGCGATCGAACAGGTCGATCGACGCATCGGTCACCTCGCCGTGCACGAGCAGCGGCATGCCGGTTTCCTGCATCGCCTCGAGCGTCTTTGCGCACTTCGCGAGATCGGTGACGCCGTGGTCGGAATTCGTCGTCGCGCCGGCCGGATACAGCTTCACGCCGTGCACGAAGCCGCTTTCGCGCGCGCGACGGATCTCGTCGGGCGGCGTGTTGTCGGTCAGGTACAGCGTCATCAGCGGTTCGAACGTCATCCCGGCCGGCAGCGCGGCGAGAATGCGCTCGCGATACGCCTGCGCCTGCGCGGTGGTCGTCACCGGCGGCTTCAGGTTCGGCATGACGATTGCGCGGCCGAACTGGCGCGCGGTGTGCGGCAGCACGGCGGCCAGCATGTCGCCGTCTCGCAGGTGCAGGTGCCAGTCGTCGGGACGGGCGAGCGAGAGCGTCGCCGGGGAGGAAGCGTTCGAGGCAGTCATAGGAGGCGTCGTGAGGAACGTGCTTGCCGTCGGCGGGGCCGGAACACGCATGCCGCGGGCCGACTGACGGCAAACCGCAACACGGGACCTTTGGCCAGCGGAATCCGCTTTTTACCGCTCAGGGCTCGGTGATATGCTAGAAGCCGCATTGTACCGGGGTTCGCCCGGTTCGTTACCCCCCGCCTCAGCCTGCTGCCCCAAGTAAAATGTGCCAACTCTTAGGAATGAACTGCGCCGCGCCGACGGACGTCACATTCTCCTTCACAGGTTTCGCGGCCCGGGGCGGGCTCACCGATCACCATGCCGACGGCTGGGGCATCGCGTTCTTCGAAGATAAAGCCTGCCGCCTGTTCATCGATCACCAGGCATCGGCCACGTCGCCGATCGCCGAAATGGTGAAGCGCTACCCGATCAAGTCCAAGAACACGATCGCGCACATCCGCAAGGCCACGCAAGGCCACATCCTGCTCGAGAACAGCCATCCGTTCATGCGCGAGCTGTGGGGCAGGCACTGGATCTTCGCGCATAACGGCGACCTGCAGGACTACGCACCGGACATGGAAGGCAGCGTCTACCACCCGGTCGGCACGACCGACAGCGAGCAGGCGTTCTGCGTGCTGATGCAGGGGCTGCGCGAAGCGTTCCCCGGTGCGCAGCCGCCGTTGCCCGAGCTGTTCGAGCGCGTCGGCGAACTGACGCGCGGCATCACCGATCACGGCGTGTTCAACTTCCTGATGTCGAACGGCCAGGCGTTGTTCGCGCATTGCTCGACGCGGCTGCATTACCTCGTGCGGCGCTGGCCGTTCTCGACCGCGCACCTCGTCGACGAAGACCTGTCGATCGACTTCGCGAAATACACGACGCCCGAAGATCGCGTCGCCGTGATCGCGACGCAGCCGCTCACCGACAACGAAGTCTGGACCGCGTTCGAGCCAGGCGAGCTGATCATGTTCCAGTGCGGCGACGTCGCCGCGCGGATGCGGATCCCGGTGCCCGAGCGCGTGCTCGAGAAGCTGCGCAATCCGGCGCTCGACGCATCGGCGTCGGCGCCGCGCGACACACGCGAGGCGCTCGCCACCGCCGCGGACGTCGATTCCGACGACGCAATCGACTTCTGAGCCCGGCCCACCCGCGCCCGCTCCTCTCCCCTGCCAGCCGCTGTTCCGCAAGACGGTCGCCCGCCATGCGCGATTGCGGCGGGCTGTTTTGCACACACGGTGCCGTGACGCTTCGGGCTCTATCGCTCGCCCGTGCCAACTCCGTTCATCCGGCCTACATTCCGGTAAATCGAAGCAACGTCACGCAATATTCTCTTGATTTAATTCATCTCCAATAGAAAATCATCAAGAAGAGAAACGAATAAATCACGTCTCCAGAGTGCATATAATCCGCAAACCGCATTTTAACGGACCAACCTGACGCAAACCGTGCGCCATCCCACCGATACGGCGATCGCGACGCTACACACAAAAAATCGACCGAACCCTTATCCATCAAGGCGTTCAGTTCGATTCATCACACAAACAAAAAATACCAAACGAAAACAGCATTAATGCCGCATTTGTAAGCTTCCCGACAATCGGCCACCCTCCCGGTCAATAGACTCCGCTCATCCTCGGTGTAACGAATCGCGATTGGCACAGACACGGCCACGGCCGCCGCACATCCATTCACGCCATTCCCCGCCGCGGATTGCGATTTCACTGCACCGCGGTGAAAACCACATCAAAACAAGAGAGAGGGGCTTGTCGTGAATCATTCATTTCGATCGATATGGAGCGAGACCACCGGCTGCTGGGTCGCGGCTGCGGAAACGGCACGGGCGCGCGGCAAGCGGTCGGGCCGCCCGTCGTGCGTCTCGCACGCCGGCCGCCGCGTCGACTCGCATGACTGACACAACAACATCAAAAAACAGGAGACAACGATGAAGAAGAAGCTGTTCGCCTTGTGCGGCCTCGGGGTGGCCTCCGCCACCGCGAGCGCCCAGGGCAGCCTGACGCTGTACGGCGTCGCCGACATCTACCTCGAGACCCTCACGCACCAGAACGCCGCCACGCCGAGCGGCTCCGGGTCGCTCGTGCGAATGGGCTCGGGCGGCAAAAGCGGCTCCCGCTGGGGCATCAAGGGCTCGGAAGCGCTCGGTGGCGGCTGGCAGGCCGTGTTCCGGCTGGAAAGCGGGATCAACCTCAACAGCGGCACCAATTCCGGCGGCTTCGATCGGTCCGCGTGGGTCGGGCTGCAAAACGACAGGTGGGGCACGCTGCGCCTCGGCCGCCAGTACACGACGCTGTTCGACGTGATGGAACACTATTCGCCGACCATCGCGTACTCGACGATCTACGAGCCCGCCGGCGCGATCGTCGGCCTGAACTTCCGCGAAAACAGCATGGCGAAGTACCGCGTGACCTTCGGGCCGGTCGCGATCCAGGCGCACTACTCGTTCGGCGGCACGCCGGGATCGTTTCGCAGCGGCGCGGCCTCGGGGATCGGCTTCGAATACACGGGGCCGGCGCTGTCGGTGGCCGCCGCCTACGACAACGTCAACGGCACGCAGCCCGCCGACATCACCCATTTCCGGCGTTATGCGGCCTCCGCGATCTATACGGTGGGCGCGGCGCAACTGATCGCGGGCTTCACCCATGCGAACGGCACGGTGACGACACCCGGCGTGGTCACGCGCTTCAACTTCTACTGGCTCGGCACGCGTTACCAGGTCTCGCCCGTGCTGCAGGTGATCGGCGCGTTCTACTACGAGGACATCGGCAAGCAGAATCCCGCGGCCGGCCAGCCGGCCCCGGATCCCGAGAACCCGAAGCAGATCACGGTGCAGTTCAACTACGCGCTGTCGAAAGCCACCACGCTCTATCTGACCAGCGGCTACGCATGGCGCGCCGCGCTCGATTTCGACAACTACAACTACCGCATCCTCAACTATTCGCTCGCCAGCAACCGCAACAGTTCGCTCGGCATCGCCGTCGGCATGCGCAAGCTGTTCTAGCGCCCCGTCCGACTTCCGTGCGCACGTTTTCCGACCACTCCTTCCCGATGCTCCAGAACATGAACCGACGCCACTTCCTGTCCACCCTGACCAGCGCCGCCGTCGCGGGCGCCCTGCCGTTGCGCACGTATGCGCAGACGCCCGCCTCGCCCGACAACCTCGCCCAGCGGCTGGCCGACTACGCCGCCTCGCTCCGTTACGAGGATCTCGACGCGGCCACCGTCGAGACCGTCAAATCACATTTCATCGACGCGCTCGGCTGCGCGATCGCGGCCCACGACGAAGCGCCGGTCCGCATCGCCCGACAGGTTGCGCTCGCAACGGGCGGCGGCTCGTCGACGCTGCTCGGCACCGCGCAACGCACGACGCCCGATCTCGCCGCGTTCGCCAACGGCGCCGCGCTCCGCTACTTCGACCTCAACGATGCGTACGCGGGCAAGGAAACCGGCCATCCGAGCGACAACGTCGCGCCGTGCCTGGCCGTGGCCGAAGCGCAGCGCGGCAGCGGCCGCGACCTGATCCTCGCGATCGCGCTGGCCTACGAGATCAATTGCCGCCTGATGGACGCGGCCGCGATCAGCCCGCGCGGCTGGGACCACACGTGCTACAGCCTGCCTGCCGTCGCGCTCGCGACCGGCCGGCTGATGGCCTTGACCCGGCCGCAGCTCGTGCAGGCCGTGAATCTGGCAATCAACGGACACATGGCCCTCAACCAGACGCGGATCCAGGAACTGTCGAACTGGAAGGCGCTGGCCGATGCGGACGCCGCGCGCAACGCGATCTTCGCGACGCGCCTGGCACGCGAGGGATTGACCGGCCCGTCGCCGATCTTCGAGGGCAACGCCGGCTTCTTCCGGCAGATCTCGGGGGCATTCGACGTCGACCTGACACAGTTCGGCGGGCGCGGCGGGCGTTTCCGCATCAACGACTGCATCGTGAAGTTCTACCCGGCGCAGGGGCTCACGCAGACGTCGATTCCGGCGGCGATCGACGTCGCCGCGCAAGTCGGCGATCTCGGGCGGATCCGCAGCATCGAGGTCGCGACGACGCGGGTCGGTTATGTCACCGCGGGCAAGGACCGGCAAAAATGGGCGCCCGAAACCAGCGAGACGGCCGATCACAGCCTGCCCTACATCGTCGCGCGTGCGATGCTCGACGGCGACATCACGACCGCCAGCTATACGCCGGCGGCGCTGCGCGACCCGAAACTGCACGCCCTGATCGAACGGATCACGGTCGTGGAAGACCCCGCGCTGACGGCGCGCTTTCCGCAATACGCGCCGAATCGCGTGACCGCCGTGACCGACGACGGGCGCCGGTTCACGCGGGAAGTCGACGACCTGCCGGGCTTTCCGCACCATCCGATGACGCGCGCGAATTTCGAAACCAAGTTCGCGAAGTGCGTCCAGGCCTACTGGAAGCCTGCGCAAACGCGCCGCGCGCTCGACTGGCTGTGGCATCTCGACGAACAGCCGGACGTGACGGCGCTGCCCGCGCTGATGACGATCCAAGCCTGAACGACGGCGGCCCGGCGGCACGGCCGCCGGCTCGTCGACGTGCGACCGCCGGCGCAGCGAGCGTCGCGGATTACTGCGTCTTCTTGCCCGGCACGTCGCCGCCCGCCAGATCGATCGCCTTGTCCGATCCCACCGCATTGCGCAGCTGGAATTTCTGGATCTTGCCGGTCGACGTTTTCGGCAGTTCGCCGAACCGCACGGCCTTCGGCACCTTGAAGCCCGCGAGCAGCTGCTTGCAATGCGCGACGATCTCCGCCTCGGTTGCGCTCGCGCCTTCGCGCAGCTCGACGAACGCGCACGGCACCTCGCCCCATTTCGGGTCGGGCATCGCGACGACGGCCGCGACCGCCACCGCCGGATGCCGGTACAGCGCATCCTCGACCTCGATGCTCGAAATGTTCTCGCCGCCCGAGATGATGATGTCCTTCTTGCGATCCTTGATCCGGATATAGCCGTCCGGCATCAGCACCGCGAGATCGCCAGTATGGAACCAGCCGCCGTGGAACGCGTCGTCGGTCGCCTTCGGGTTCTTCAGGTAGCCCTTCATGCAGATGTTGCCGCGGAACATGATCTCGCCGAGTGTCTCGCCGTCGGCCGGCACCGGCGCCATCGTGTCGGGATCGAGCACCGTCGCGCCCGCTTCCAGGTGATAGCGCACGCCCTGGCGCGCATTGAGCCGCGCGCGATCCTCGTCGCCCAGTTCCTCCCAGTGCGACTGCTTCGCGCACACGGTCGCCGGGCCGTAGACCTCGGTCAGCCCGTACACGTGCAGCAGGTCGAAGCCGATCTCCTTCATCTTCGCGATCACGGCCGGCGCGGGCGCCGCGCCCGCCACCATCGCGTGCACCGTGTGGTCGATGCCTTCGCGGAATTCGGCCGGCGCGTTCGCGATCGCGCTCTGCACGATCGGCGCACCGCAGTAGTGCGTGATGCGTTCGCGGCGGATCAGGTCGAACACCGTCTTCGCGTCGAACTTGCGCAGGCAGACGTTCACGCCCGCGCGCGCCGCAACGGCCCACGGGAAGCACCAGCCGTTGCAATGGAACATCGGCAGCGTCCACAGGTAGACGGCGTGCTTCGGCATGTCCCATTCGAGGATGTTGCTGATCGCCGCGAGATAGGCACCGCGATGGTGATAGACGACGCCCTTCGGGTCACCGGTCGTGCCGGACGTGTAGTTCAGCGCGATCGCGTCCCATTCGTCGGCGGGCGGCGTCCATGCGTAGTCGGCGTCGCCGCTTGCGACGAGCGCCTCATAATCCGTCGCGCCCGCGAAACGGGCGGGGTCGGCCGGCATCGCGTCGGCCACGCTGACGATCTTCAGGCCCGGCACCTCGAGCGCCGCGCGATGCGCGAACTCCGCGTATTCGGTATCGACGATCAGCACCTTCGCCTCGCCATGACGCAGCATGAACAGCACCGACGACACGTCGAGCCGCGTGTTGATCGTGTTCAGCACGGCGCCGGCCATCGGCACGCCGAAGTGCGCCTCGACCATCGCCGGGATGTTCGGCAGCATCGCCGCGACCGTGTCGCCGCGTTCGACGCCGAGCCGCGCGAGCGCGCTCGCCAGTTGCTTCGCGCGCGTGTAGGTCTCGCCCCAGGTGCGCCGCACGTCGCCGTGCACGATCGCGAGGCGCTCGCCGTAGACTTCGGCCGTCCTGACCAGGAAGTCGATCGGGGTGAGCGGCACGTAATTCGCGTCGCGGCGGCCGAGTCCGGCCTCGAACATCTGCGTCATGATCCTGTCTCCCGTGTCCTGTCGACCGGGGCACAGCCACCCCGGATCGTTTTGATGTGGTTCAATTGCCGACAGCCTAACGGGCGCTATTGTGAGCCGTCTGTCATCGAAACGACAGAGTGCCTTTCACGCGCTGCGCGTTATCCCTATCCTCGCAAACCCGCACCCATGCACGCCCCTCTCGCTGCCCCGCCCGACGCGCCCGCCCACCCGGCCGACGCCCTTCCCGAACCGGGCCCGCTGCCGCCGCTGGCCACGCTGTTCGGCCAATGCGCGTGGTTCCGCACGCTCGCGCCCGACCACCAGGCGCTCGTGCTCGCCCAGTCGCGCGTCGAGCAGTGCGAGGCTGGCGACGTGATCGCCCACCGGCTCGCGCCGTCCGAATACTGGATCGGCGTACACCGCGGGCTGCTGAAGCTCGCGATCTTCAATGCGTCGGGGCGCGGCTGCACGTTCTCCGGCGTGCCGTCGGGCGGCTGGTTCGGCGAAGGCAGCGTGATCAAGCGCGAGCTGCGCAAGTACGAGGTCGTCGCGATCCAGCGCTCGACCGTGCTGTTCGTGCCGGTCGACACGTTCCACGCGCTGCTCGACACGAGCCTGCCGTTCACGCGCTTCGTGATCCACCAGTTGAACAACCGGATGGGCGAATTCATCGCGTCGATCCAGAACAGCCGGCTGCTGGACGTCGACGCCCGCGTCGCACAGGCGCTCACGCAGCTGTTCAACCCCGACCTGTATCCGGACACCGGCCCGTCGCTGTCGATTTCGCAGGAGGAACTGGGGATGCTCGTCGGCGTATCGCGGCAGCGGATCAACCAGGCGCTGCAGCAGCTCGAGAAGCTCGGCGCGCTGCGGCTCGCGTACAACCAGATCGACGTCGTCGACCTGGGGGCGCTTGCGCGCGTCGGGATAGAGCAGATCTGAGCGCGGGCCGATGAACGAAAGCGCCGCCGACGCAGCCGGCTCGTCCGGCATCGCGGCCGTGTTCCGGCCCGCGCGCGGCCGTGCGTTTCCTCTGCTGAATCGGCCGTGGGCCACCGCGCGCCAACCTGACAATTCCGCCAGTTTCGCGACAGTAACCCGTTCCACGCCGACGCCTATCATTCGGGTTCCAATTACCCACGCCTGATCACCGCCTGTCCCGTTGCCTCCATGTGGATCGTCAATCTCGCGCTCAAGCGCCCCTACACGTTCATCGTCATGGCCATCATGATCGTGCTGGCCACCCCGCTTGCGCTGATGCGCACGCCGGTCGACGTGCTGCCCGCGATCAACATTCCCGTCATCAGCGTGATCTGGAATTACGGCGGCTTCTCCGCGACGGAGATGACGAACCGCATCACGTCCGTCCATGAGCGGATCCTGACGACGACCGTCAACAACATCCAGCACGTCGAATCGACGTCGCTGCCCGGCATCGCGGTCGTGAAGGTGTTCCTGCAGCCGGGCGCGAACGTGCAGACGGCGATCGCGCAGACGGTCTCGTCCGCGCAGGCGATCGTGCGGCAGATGCCGCAAGGCGCGACGCCGCCGCTCGTGATCACCTATTCGGCGTCGAGCATTCCGGTGATCCAGCTCGGGCTGTCGAGCAAGACGCTCAGCGAACAGTCGCTCGCCGACATCGCGCTCAACTTCCTGCGCCCGCAGCTGATCACGGTGCCAGGCGTGCAGATTCCGTTCCCGTACGGCGGCCGCACGCGCGTGGTCGCGATCGACCTCGATCCGCAGGCGCTGCTCGCGAAGGGGCTCACACCCGCCGACATCGTCAACGCGGTCAACGCGCAGAACCTCGTGCTGCCGACCGGCACCGCGAAGATGGGCCAGACCGAATACCGGATCGACACGAACGCGTCGGCCGACACCATCGCCGACATCAACAACCTGCCGATCCAGACCGTCAACGGCGCGACCACCTATCTGCGCGAAGTGGCATCGGTACGCGACGGCTTCGCGCCGCAGACCAACGTCGTGCGCCAGAACGGCCAGCGCGGCGTGCTCATCTCGATCCTGAAAAGCGGCGACGCGTCGACGCTCAAGGTCGTCGCGGACCTGAAGGCGCTGCTGCCGAAGGTGATCCCGACCCTGCCCGAAGGGCTCACGATCACGCCGCTGTTCGACCAGTCGGTGTTCGTCAACGCGGCCGTCCAGGGCGTAATCCACGAGGCGCTGATCGCCGCCGTGCTGACCGCGATGATGATCCTGCTGTTCCTCGGCAACTGGCGCAGCACGCTGATCATCGCGATCTCGATCCCGCTGTCGATCTTCACGTCGCTGATCGCGCTGTCCGCGCTCGGCGAGACCATCAACATCATGACGCTCGGCGGGCTCGCGCTCGCGGTCGGGATTCTCGTGGACGACGCGACCGTCACGATCGAGAACATCGAGCGGCATCTGCATCTCGGCACCAACCTGCACGACGCGATCCTCGAAGGCGCGGGCGAGATCGCGGTGCCCGCGTTCGTGTCGACGCTGTGCATCTGCATCGTGTTCGTGCCGATGTTCTTCCTGACCGGCGTCGCGCGCTTCCTGTTCGTGCCGCTCGCGGAAGCCGTCGTGTTCGCGATGCTCGCGTCGTACGTGCTGTCGCGCACGCTGGTGCCGACGCTCGCGATGCTGCTGTTCCGCCCGCAGCAGGCAAGCACCGGCCCCGACCACTCGACGTCGCGCTTCGCGCGCATCCATCACGCGTTCAACGATGCGTTCGAGCGGCTGCGTGCGTGGTACATCGTGCTGCTCAGCATCCTGCTGGTGCGCCGCCGCTTCTACGCGATGTGCTTTCTCGGCTTCTGCGTGCTGTCGACGGGCCTCGTGTTCGTGCTCGGCCGCGACTTCTTCCCGAATGCCGATTCCGGCAACATCCGGCTGCATATGCGTGCGCCGACCGGCTACCGGATCGAGGAAACCGCGCGCCTCGCCGATCAGGTCGAGCGCGTGATCCGTGAAACCGTGCCGCCCGACGAACTCGGCGCGATCGTCGACAACCTCGGCCTGCCGGTGAGCGGCATCAACCTGTCGTACAGCAACGCCGGCACGATCGGCACGCTCGACGGCGAGCTGCTGATCGCGCTGAAGCCCGGCCACCGCGCGACCCAGCACTACGTGCAGGCGCTGCGCACGGTGCTGCCCGAGCGCTTCCCGGGCGTCGAGTTCTTCTTCCAGCCGTCGGACATCATCACGCAGATCCTCAACTTCGGCCAACCGGCCGCGATCGACCTGCAGGTGCTCGGCAACGATCTCGCGAGTAACATGACTATCGCGAGCAGCCTGATGAAAAAGATCAGGCAAATCCCCGGTGCCGTCGACGTGCACGTGCTGCAACGCAACGACGAGCCGACCCTGCTGGCCGACATGGACCGTACGCGCATGCAGCAGCTCAACCTCTCCGCGCAGAACGTCGCGCAGAACATGCTGATCTCGCTGTCGGGCAGTTCGCAGACCACGCCGTCGTTCTGGATCAACCCGCGCACCGGTGTCCAGTACCCGCTGCAGATCCAGACCCCGCAATACAGCATCGCGTCGGTCGACGATCTGCTCGGCACGCCGATCTCGGCGAGCGGCCGCACGGGCATGCCGCTGCAACTGCTCGGCAACCTCGTGCAGGTGCGCAGCACCGCGAACCCGGCCGTGATCACGCACTACAACATCCGCCCGGCGATCGACGTGTACGTGAGCGTCGAAGGCCGCGACCTCGGCGCGGTCGCGGGCGAGATCGACCGCATCGTGTCGGATGCGCGCGCGACGCTGCCGCGCGGCACCGAGCTGACGATGCGCGGCCAGATCGAGACGATGCGCACGTCGTACATCGGCCTCGGCGCGGGCGTCGCGATGGCGATCGTGCTCGTCTACCTGCTGATCGTCGTCAATTTCCAGTCGTGGCTCGACCCGCTGATCATCATCAGTGCGATGCCGGCCGCGCTCGCCGGCATCGTCTGGATGCTGTTCATCACGGGCACGCACCTGAGCGTGCCCGCGCTGACGGGCGCGATCATGACGGTGGGCGTCGCGACCGCGAACAGCATCCTGGTCGTGTCGTTCGCGCGCCAGCGCCTCGCGGCCGGCGCGCCGCCGCTCACGGCCGCGCTGGAAGCAGGCGCGACGCGGATCCGGCCGGTGTTGATGACGGCGCTCGCGATGATCATCGGGATGGTGCCGATGGCGCTCGGTCTCGGCGAAGGCGCCGAGCAGAACGCGCCGCTCGGCCGCGCGGTGATCGGCGGGCTGCTGTTCGCGACCGTGTCGACCTTGCTGTTCGTGCCGCTCGTGTTCGGCGGCGTGCATGCGCGGCTGGCCCGCCGGCGCGCGCGCCAGGCCGGACACTGACTTTCGTCCCACTACCCGGTTGATTTGGTTGAATTCATGGAAGAGAAACATCACAGCTCCGTCGGCATCCAGGTGGACGAACACGGCATGCACCTGCCGTCGCGCACGTCGGTGTCGCGACGCGGACGCATCGTCCTGATCGTGATCGGCGTGCTGCTGGCCGCCGGCGCCGCGCGCACGGTCGTCGTCAACGTGCTGAACCACAACCGGCTCGATGCGGTCGCCGAGCAGAACACGCGCCAGTACGTGACCGTCGTGCATCCGGTCGATGCGGCTACCGGCGGCAAGCTGACGCTGCCCGGCACGCTGCGCGGCTTCGTCGAGGCGCCGATCTACGCCCGCGCGAGCGGCTACGTGCTGCGCTGGCAGGCCGACATCGGCGCGCACGTGAAACAGGGGCAACTGCTCGCCGAACTCGACACGCCCGAGCTGAACCAGGAGCTCGCGCAGGCCACCGCGCAGCGCCAGCAGGCGCAAGCCGCACTCGCGCTCGCGAAGACGTCGTTCGACCGCGCGCAGCAACTGCGCCAGCGCGACGCCGTCTCGCAGCAGGAACTCGACGACCGGCAAGGCGCGTTCAACCAGGGCACCGCGAACCTCGCCGCGGCCGATGCGAACATGCGCCGCCTCACCGAGCTGAAAGGCTTCCAGCGGATCGTCGCGCCGATCGACGGGATCGTCACGCAGCGCAACGTCGATGTCGGCGATCTCGTCAGCTCCGGCAACGCGGGCCGCTCGCTGTTCACGGTCGTACAGGCCGACCGGCTGCGCCTCTACGTGCAGGTGCCGCAGGCGTACGCGCAGCAGGTGAAGGTCGACCAGCACGTAAGCGTCGCGCAGGCCGAGCTGCCGGGCCGGACCTTCGACGGGACGATCACGCGCACGTCCGAGGCGATCGACGTCACGACGCGCTCGTTGCAGATCGAAATCACGCTGCCGAACCCGGACGGGCGGCTGCTGCCCGGCGCCTATGTGCAGGCGACGCTGCCGATGACGCCGGTCGGCCGCCTGCAGGTGCCGGCCAATACGTTGCTGTTCCGCGCCGAAGGCCCGACGGTCGCGACCGTCGACGCGAACGGCCAGGTGCGCCTGAAACCGGTGACGGTCGTGCGCACGATCGGGCAGACGCTCGAGGTCGATGGTCCGATCACGCCGAACGACCGCCTCGTCACGAACCCGAGCGACGCGCTCGCGAACGGCGATCAGGTGATCGTCGCGGCGCCGGCCGCGAAGCCGGCCTCCGGCGCCGCGGAGGCGAAGTCGTGATCGCGATGCGCATCTGCCGGCGGCCCGCCGCCGCTGCCACGTCGGTCGCCACGGCCGTTGCGCTCGCGGCCGCGCTCGCCGGCTGTACGGTCGGCCCCGATTACAAGCGGCCCGACGTCGCCACGCCCGCCGCGTGGCGGCTCGACCCAGCCGATGCGTACTGGCATCCGGCCGCGCCGGCCCGCGCACCGCTCGACCCGGCATGGTGGACCGCGTTCGGCGATCCGCAGCTCGATGCGCTGGAAGCCGACGCGCTGCGCAACAACCAGAACCTGAAGGCCGTCGCCGCGCGCTACGACCAGGCGAAGGCGACGCTCGCGTCGGTCGCGTCGGCGCAGTATCCGGCCGTCGGCCTGAACGCGAGCGGCCAGCGCTTCAAGATCTCGTCCGACCGGCCGCAAACCAACTACGCGACGCAAAGCACGTCGACCGTGCAGAACGACATCCAGGTCGGCGCGAGCGTCAGCTATGAGCTCGACCTGTTCGGCCGCGTGCGGCGCAGCGTCGAATCGGCGCAGGCGACCACCGAGCAGGCCCGCGACGATTTCGCGAACGCGCGCCTGGTGCTGACCGCCGATCTCGCGTCGAGCTATTTCGCGTTGCGCGAATTCGATACCGAGATCGACGTCGTCAAGCGCTCGATCGACCTGCAACAGAAGGCGCTCGACTACGTGAGCGCGCGCCACGACCTCGGCGCGGTATCGGGCCTCGACCTGCTGCAACAGCGCGCGCAGCTCGACGCGACGCGCACCCAGGCGCAGCTGCTGCTCCAGCAGCGCGTGCAGGTCGAAACCGCGATCGCGACGCTGGTCGGCACGCCGGCCCCCGCGTTCTCGATCGCGCCGCGCGTCGTACCGATCAACGCGCCGGCGCTGCCGACCGGTCTGCCGAGCGACGTGCTGCAGCGGCGCCCCGACGTCGCGTCGGCCGAACGCGCGATGGCCGCCGCGAATGCGCAGATCGGCGTCGCGCGCGCCGCGTATTTCCCGCGCATCATGCTGTCGCCCGATATCGGCTGGGACGCGACGCGCTTCGCAGGGCTGTTTACCGTACCGGCGTTGCTGTGGTCGGTCGGCGGGTCGCTCAGCCAGCCGCTGTTCGAAGGCGGCAAGCTGAAGGCCGGCGTCGATTTCGCGCAGGCCGGCTATGTCGCCGCGCAGGCCAGCTACCGGCAGACCGTGCTCACCGCGTTCCAGGAGGTGCAGAATGCGGTCACGGGATTGTCGGTGCTCGCCGAGGCGGCGCAGCAGGCGTCCGCCGCCGTCGACGACGCGCGCAAGCTCGTGTCGCTCGCGCAGGATCGCTACGCGGGCGGCCTGACGCCGTTCATCGACGTGCTGACGGCCGAACAGCAGTTGCTGACGAGCGAGCGGCAGGCCGTGCAGATCCAGGGCCAGCGCGCGGCGCTCGTCGTGTTTCTCGCGAAGGCGCTGGGCGGCGGCTGGGATGGCCACGCTGCGGGTGGCCCGGCACCGACCGAGGTCGCCACGACCGCCCCGGCGCCGGCGCCGGCACACCCGAGCCCTTAACCGGATTACCCGGACAACGGATTCGAACATGAAAGTCCTGATCGTCGAAGACGAACCGAAAGTCGTCGAATACCTGAAGAGCGGCCTGACCGAAGAAGGCTGGGTCGTCGACACCGCACTCGACGGCGAAGACGGCGCATGGAAAGCCGTCGAATTCGACTACGACGTGGTCGTGCTCGACGTGATGCTGCCGAAGCTCGACGGCTTCGGCGTGCTGCGTGCATTGCGTGCGCAGAAGCAGACGCCCGTCATCATGCTGACCGCGCGCGACCGCGTCGACGACCGCGTGCGCGGGCTGCGCGGCGGCGCCGACGACTACCTGACCAAGCCGTTCTCGTTTCTCGAACTGATCGAACGGCTGCGCGCGCTGACGCGCCGCGCGCGCGTGCAGGAATCGACGCTGATCTCGATCGGCGACCTGCGGGTCGACCTGATCGGCCGCCGCGCCACGCGCGACGGCACGCGCCTCGACCTGACCGCGCAGGAATTCCAGTTGCTCGGCGTGCTCGCGCGGCGCAGCGGCGAGGTGCTGTCGAAGACGACCATCGCCGAACTCGTGTGGGACGTGAACTTCGACAGCAACGCAAACGTCGTCGAGACGGCCATCAAGCGCCTGCGCGCGAAACTCGACGGCCCGTTCACGGACAAGCTGCTGCACACGATCCGCGGCATGGGCTACGTGCTCGAAGCGCGCGAGGACGGCGACGGCGAGAGGCCCGCATGAAACGCTCGATCGTCCGGCGGCTGTCCGCGATGTTCGGCATCGTGTCGCTGCTCGTCTTCACGCTGGTGGGCTGCGGGCTGTTCGTGATGATGGAGCGCCAGCTGTTCGCCGAGCTGCGCGCGACACTCGACACGCGCACCAAGGTCGCCGAGATGATCGTGTCGCATGCGCTCACGCCCCAGCGCGGGCGTCTCATGCAGGAAAAGCTCGCCGACCTCGAACCGCCCGACGGCTCGACGCGCTACCAGGTCGACAGCCCGAATCCGGACTTCCGCTTCGGCACGCCCGTCGACGGCGTGCCCGTCGGCGCGCCGTTCGGCGCATTCCAGCAATACGCACTGAATCACAGCACCTACGACGTGATGACGAAGACCGTCACGGTGGCCGGTGCCGGCGAGCGGCCGACGCTGAAGCTGATCGTCGCCAGTTCGTGCGAGCGCACGCAGCGGATGCTGCGCCGCTTCGGCTGGACGCTCGCCGGGCTGATCACGATCGCGACGATCATTGCGCTGCTGCTGAGCCGCGCGGTCGCCCGCTTCGGGCTCGCGCCGCTCGACCGGCTGTCGCAGGACGCATCCGCCATCAGCCTCGCGAACCGCCGCCAGCGCCTGCAGACCGACGCGCTGCCGGCCGAGCTGCGCGACCTCGCCACCTCGTTCAACGGTGCGCTCGACCGTATCCAGCAAACCTACGCGCGGCTCGAAGCGTTCAACGCAGACGTTGCGCACGAGCTGCGCACGCCGATCAGCATCCTGATCGGCCAGACCCAGGTCGCGCTGACCAGCCGCGACCGCACGGCCGAGCGGATGCAGCAGACGCTGCAGTCGAACCTCGAGGAATTCGAGCGGCTGCGCGTGATCATCAACGACATGCTGTTCCTGTCGCGCAGCGACCGCGGCGAACGCGCGACCGACCTGAAGGACGTGTCGCTCGCCGACGAGGTGCGGCGCATGCTCGACTTCCTCGAAATCCCGCTCGACGAAGCGCAGTTGCGCGCCGAGCTGCACGGCGATGCGCGCGCGGCCGTCGATCCGTCGCTGTTCCGCCGCGCGATGACGAACCTGCTGATCAACGCGATCCAGCATTCGGCGCCGGGCGCGACGGTCAGCGTGACGATCGTGCGGCGCGACACGCTCGTCGAGATGTCCGTCGCGAACCCCGGCGAGCCGATCGATCCCGTCCGGCGCTCGCACGTGTTCGAGCGCTTCTACCGGCTCGAGGAAGCCCGTGCGAACAGCAAGGAAAACCACGGGCTCGGGCTGTCGATCGTGAAGGCCGTCGCCGAGATGCACGGTGGCAGCGTATTCGTCGCATGTTCGGGCGGCATCAACACGTTCGGGTTCTCGGTCTCGACGCAACCCTGTGCCGGCGGCCCGCTGCGCCCGGCCGACCTGCACGACACCCGGCCGGCGCACGCGCCGCGCGCCCTGCACTGACGGCGGCCGCGCGCCGCCGAGGGGAGTTTTCTTCAATACGGGCCGGTGCGGCTCCCGTAGTCTCGATGCGACTTTCGATCTTTCGCATGGAGACTTCCAATGAGCATGCTGGTTTCGATGGCCGCGTTCGCGCTCGCCTCGTCGATCACCCCTGGCCCCGTCAACATCGTCGCGCTCAGTGCGGGCGCGCGCCACGGCCTCGGCGCGAGCCTGCGTTATGCGGCCGGCGCGACGCTCGGCTTCGTCGCGCTGTTCCTGCTGATCGGCCTCGGGCTGCACGAAGCGCTCGCGCGCTGGCCCGTGCTGACGACCGCCACGCAGTGGTCGGGCATCGCGTTCCTGCTGTATATGGCGCTGCGACTCGCGCTCGATGACGGCCGGCTGTCGGCCGACCCGGACGTGGCCGGCCCGTCGGCCGCGTCCGGCGCGGCGCTGCAGTGGCTGAATCCGAAGGCATGGCTCGCGTGCGTGGCCGCGATGGGCGCGTATGCGGCCGACGGCGACCGCGCGCTGGTCTGGCAGTTCGCCGCGCTGTATCTCGTGATCTGCTTCGCGTCGATCGCGTGCTGGGGGTATGCGGGCGCGTCGCTGCAGCACCGGCTCGCGAACGCGCGGCGCATGCGCGTGTTCAACCGGCTGATGGCGCTGCTGCTGGCCGGCAGCGCGCTCTATCTGCTCGACATCTGACGCAAGCCGCGTCGGGAACGGGCGGCGGCCGGCGTGGGCCGCCGTTCAGTTCGTCGCGCTGCGGTATTGCCCGGGCGTCGCGGCCGCGATCCGCCGGAACGCGCGCTGGAAATGCGCCTGGTCGGCAAAGCCCGCGTCGAGCGCGACGTCGGCGATCGGCCTGCCGCGGCGCAGCTCGGTGCGGCCGTACTGCACGCGGCGATCGGTCAGGAACGCGTGCGGCGTCATCCCGTAGCGCGCGTTGAACGCACGGATCAGGTACGACGGCGACAAATCGGCCGCCGCGCAGATCGCATCGAGCGTGACGCCCTCACGGCAATGCGCGGCGATGTAGTCGGCCGCGCGCGCGAGCCTCGCGTTGTCGTCCCCGGCGCGCGGGTCGGGCAGCTCGCGATCAAGCGCGCCGTGCAGCGCCGTGAAGAACTCGACCGCCGCGCTCTCCTTGCCGAGCGGATCGATGCCGGGCGCGACGAGCGTGCGGTAGAAACCGCCAAATTGCGCGAACAGGTCGTGCCGCTCCGTCAACTTCGGCGAAAAGCCGTGAAAATCGCTGTTCGGATCTCGGCCGAGCGAATGCTGCAGCCGCGCGAGCCACGGCACGTCGACATAGACCATCCGGTATGCCCACGCGTCGGGGCCGTACGGATTGCACGCATGCACCTGTTCCGGATCGATGATCACCAGCACGCCGCGCCCGACGTGCTCGTTCGTCGCGCCGTTCAGGTAGGTGCTCGTGCCGCCGACGATCGCGCCCACCGAAAACGTGTCGTGCGTGTGCTTCGCGTAGCAGATCGCACGCCCGTCGTCGACGGTGCGCGCCTCGATGAACGGCAACGCGGCATCACGCCAGAACGGCGACGGTACGACGGATCGATTGGTGGTACGGCTCACGCGGCGGGCTCCCGGTTCGGACGACGAACGCTCACCGTACAAGACTGTGCGGCGCCGTGCAACCGCGCTCGCCCGGCGCAGCGCGGCGCCTGGCTGAATGGTCGTGCCCACGACAATGATCGTGGGCACGATCCTGCCCCGCCGACTTCCGACACGAGCGGCGGAGGATGTCCCGCTTACGCTGAAACGGCGCGCGTCCTGCCCCTGCTTGCACGCGTTTGCGCCTGCTCGGGAGCTGAAGCCGACAGGAGCGGGTCAGGCCGGAACGACGATCTTCGGATCCCACCAGTAGTAGCCGACCAGTTCCTGGTTTTGCCCGCCGACGAGCTTGTAAAGAGCGAAGCAAACGCCGAAATATTCCGTGCCGCTTTTCCGGACCGACGAGTCGAAAGTCGCGAACGTGAGTTGTTTCTTCAGCGGCGGCAGGCCATTGCGGGACCCCGAATCCGGGTTGGGTTCCACCGCGCCATTGCGGACGACCGTGTTGCAGACGAACGGATTGAATACCTCATCGCCTGAATAGCGCGGGATGTTGTAGATGATCACGGCATCGTCGGAGTTGTCGTAGATCGACACGCCGGTAAACTGGACGCGATCACCCGGGTATGCGATGAATTCCAGGTCGGCCGTACCCTGCCCCTTGATGCCACGCGCGCCGGTGCAAATCAGGAACTGGCCATTGTGGGCGATGCCGGTCGGCTTGGTCTGATCCTGGCTCGGGTTCGGATACGTCCTCTTGACCCATTCCGTATCGATCACCGCGATGATGTTGATGTCCTGTGCGCTCGATGCAAGAGTAACTTCGGTAGCCATGGTTAATCTCCATTCACTAAGCGTTATGAATTTGAATCCGACGACACGTCATTAGCGCGTCAGGATCAATATCATTCCCTTTGACCACCAAAATCAATTACAACCGATTACGCGGCGATGAGCATTTTTCATCACATGCAGCAACCTGAAATATCGCCCGGAAAAATCCATAAAAATCAATTACAGTCGATTACACGACAACATCGCCCACTCCCGACCACAAAATCAATCCCCATTAAAATAAATCCCCCATCAAACCTGACAGGTATTAAAGCGGATATAAATGGATAATACTGACGAAGCGCATCGCCGATGCGCCACGCGCACCGAACGGGCAATTGACCCACCACGGAGGCACTCCAATGAAAGTCGATCCAAATAGCATCAATCTGGAAAAATCCGCTCAATCCATTCAAATTCTTGCAGTTATCGACACGAATTACATAAAGAAAAGCTACCCCAGTCCGAGCCTGAGCGCGCAGAGCCCGACTCCCATCGCCAGCAATGCATTGTTCATGCTCAACGGCCACACGCCCGGCGTGAGCAGTTCGGAAGGAACCGGAAATCTGAGCCTGACATTGAATGTTGGCGACAAGGTATCCCTGATGGGGACGTCTCTGTCCGACAATTCGGGAGACGCCGCGCAGATTTACCACGTCCAGCAATACTCGGGCGCTCAGGTGTTCGGTCCGTTTGCCGCGGTGACCATCGAACAGGCTGGCGCGGCGAGTGCTGCCGAAACGCCCGACATCATCGCGACCTCGGCGCAATCGCAGGTCTTCCAGGCATTCGAATCCGTCGCAAGATCCTCCGGATCCGAGCGCCTCGCAACGTCTTTTGCGCTTTATACGCGGAGCCAAAACAAGAAAACCTTGTTCGGCTACTTCTTCTGGGTCTGGCAAGCCTCCGCTGCTTGAGGCAAGCGCCCCGACAACTCGCTCCGAAGCCATACGGGAGCGATTCAAGCCGGCAGGTTTTGCGCGGCGCCCTACCGTGCGCCGCCCCCTTTTCCGCGATAAAACCAGAATGGAGCACCCGTATGACAGCCGATCTTGGAAGCCTCACGCTCGACACGCCAGCGCAGCAAATCGACGTCCTCGCCGTAATCGACACGGAATACATCAAGCAGAGGTACCCGCATCCGAGCAAGCAGCCCGAGTTACCGATCGCCATCGATCATCGCGCCGTGCGCCTGCTTTACACCGGCGCGCGGGGCGCGTCGATCGGAACTGGCCCGGCAGCCCCCGTTCTGACGCTGTATCCGGGCGACACGGTTTCAGTCAGGGCCGTCTCCCTCTATGAAAACGCGGAAGACGCGGTGCTGATTTATCAGGTTTCGCACCTGTTCGGCCAGCAAGTCTTCAACCAGTTTTCGCAGGACTTCCTTGATGTGAATGCCGTACAGCTGAACCCCGAAACGCGCGACGGCCTGCCGCCGCTGACGAAACCGCAAACGTTCGTCAGCATCGGCGCCAAGGCAAGAGAAAGCGGGATAGAAACGCTTGGCGCCTGCTTCGGGCTCTATACGCTGGAAAGAAGTACCCAGGAACTGTTCGGATACTACTGGTGGGACTGGTTCGTCACGTGCACCTGATGTTCGCATTCCGTCGTTGAAGGTTCGCCCGTTCGGCGAGCAACGGTCGCGAGAGATGCTGGCGGCATGCACGACATCCGCCAGGATCGGCTGTTGCGCCGATCCTGGCGGGCCGGATATCGACAGGCTGCTATCGCAGCCGGCGAATACGTCATCGATCGGGTACCCCGCGCGTGAACCACGCGCGCTCGCGCTCGGTTGAGCCGAGCCGACCGCGATCTCGCGCGTCCGCAATACACGGCAGCGCTTCACTTCGCCCCCCGGAATTTCCGCGTGACCGCCGCCGATGCGCTCGCGACGTGGCCTATTGACCGGAATTTGCCTAAGCTTTGAATTCCGTCCGCCGCGGCACGCGCGGCGGCTCCCGTTCACTCTTCCCCCGCCACGCTCATGCAGATCGATCTGAAAGGCAAGACCGCTGTCGTCACCGCTTCCACCGCCGGCATCGGGCTCGCGATTGCCGAAGGGCTGGCGCGTGCCGGCGCGCGCGTCGTCGTCAACGGCCGCAGCGACGCGTCGGTGCAGTCCGCGCTCGCGCACCTGCGCGCGGCCGTCCCCGATGCGGGCTTCGACGGCATCGCCGCCGACCTGTCCGATGCCGCCGGCGCCGCGCGCATCACGCAGCACACGCCCGCGGCCGACATCCTCGTCAACAACGCGGGCATCTACGGCCTGAAGGCGTTCTTCGATATCGACGACGCCGAGTGGGATCACTATTTCCAGACCAACGTGATGTCCGGCGTGCGCCTCGCGCGGCATTACCTGAAGGGGATGATCGAACGCAATGCCGGCCGGATCGTGTTCATTTCGTCGGAATCGGGCCTGAACATCCCGGTCGACATGATTCATTACGGCTTCACGAAAACCGCGCAGCTGTCGATCGCGCGCGGCCTCGCGAAGCTCGCGGCCGGCACCGACGTGACCGTCAACTCGGTGCTGCCGGGGCCGACGATGTCGGACGGCGTGCGGGCACTGCTGAAGGAAACGGCCGACGAAACCGGCCGCAGCGTCGAAGACGTGGCCGTGGAATTCGTGCGCAACCACCGCTCGAGCTCGATCATCCAGCGGCCCGCGACGCCCCAGGAAGTCGCGAACCTGGTCGTCTACGTGTGCTCGCCGTTCGCCTCGGCGACGACGGGCGCCGCGTTGCGGGTGGACGGCGGCGTGGTCGACACGATCGCGTGACGCCGGGCGGGCACGGCCGCCGCGCTAGCGCGAAGCGGCCTTGCCCGGCGCGAGCGTGCCCTTGCGGTCGGCGTTCATGCAGGAATCGAAGCCGTGTTGCGTGACGACGCCGGCCCGGTCGAACACGACGAAATACTCGCGGTGATCGTTGCCGTGCTCGATGAAGTAGTTGTAGCAGACGCCGCTGCCGTTGCGAACCATCCAGACGCTGCGCGGATTGCCGCCGGCGCGGACGACATCGGCGCGCGTCGCGCCATGCCGCGACGCGGCCCGCGCGAGCGGCGTGCGCGAATACGAGAATGGCAGCCACGAGTCGAACCACGCGCAACCGTGCAACATCAGGCAGCTGGCGGCCAGGGACAGCGTCGCTGCGGGACGGGACATCGTAATCAATCGCATGCTTGGTGAAATCTGCTGCGCCATGCCGGCGTGATCGAAAGCGCCATGCTACTAGACCTTTGGGTCCGGATCGAAAAGAAATGTAGAGAACTTTATCCGGATCGCTGCAATACAGGCTTCGGCACCAGCCGGATCGTCGCCCGTCGCGGCGGCCGGTGCGCGCTTGATCGCGCTTCCGTACCGCCGCGTCATGCGGCCGCCCCGGCGCGCATCGTCATGCAATCCATTCGGCCCACAGCATCGTCAGCACCGTCATCAGCGCGGGACCGACGAACAGCCCGATCAGGCCGAACGTCTCGGCGCCGCCGAGGATGCCGAACAGCACGAGCAGGAACGGCAGCCGCGCGGAGCTGCCGATCAGCACCGGCCGCACGAAGTGCTCGGCGATGAACACGACGACGAACCCGAGCACGGCCACCACGATGGCCCACATGGTCGCCCCCTGGACGAACAGCCACAGCGCCGCGCCGCAGAACACGACCGGCGCGCAGAACGGCAGCATCGCGGCGATCGCCGTGACGAGGCCGAGCAGCGCCGCATGCGGGACGCCGGCCAGCGCATACGCGATGCCGAGCAGCGCGCCTTCGCCGAGCCCGACGACGACGAGCCCCGTCACCGTGCCGAACACGGCCGCGACCATCCGCTCGATCAGCTCCGCGCCGCTGCGCCCGAACGCGCGCCGCGCGCCCTGCAGCAACGCACCCGACAGCTTGTGGCCGGCGCGCAGGATCACGAACAGCGTGACGAGCATGAAGCCGAATTCGAGCAGCCCGTGCGCGAGCTTCGTACCGAACTGCCGGCCGAACGCGATGAATTTCTCGCTGTTGACGCCGTGCATCGCGCTGGCCGCATGCAGCGGATGGCCGAGATTGGCCTGCCACCACTCGGTGATCTGCGCCGCGCCGTATGGCAGCCGGCCGACCACGTCCGGCACCGGGATGCCGTTGTCCTGGATCGTGCGCAGCCACTCGCGCAGGTCATGCGCCTGCCCGATCGCCTGGGTCGCCGCGACGGCCACCGGCAGCACGACCAGCAACGAGATCGCCGCCGTGATGACGAGCGCGATGAGCGTCGGGCGGTTGCGGAACAGCCGGTGCGATTCGAAGCGCTTCAGCATCGGCCACATCGCGATGGCGATCACGCAGGCCCAGGCGATGGCGGGAATGAAATCGCGGATCACCCACAGCGCGATGACCAGCAGCGCCGCATACAGCACGGCGCGGGAGATCTGCTGCGCGCGCGGCCGCGCGGCGGGATCGTGAGACGACGGGACATGTGCGCCCATGGCACCTCTGTCGAAATGAAAAAAATGGCGGTTCGCGCCGGCAACCAGCCGGCGCGAACCGCCATTCTATCCATCGGCGCCGGATCGGCGGCGCATCTGATGCGCGCGCCGCCCCGGCGACACGCCCGTTCAGGCCACCTTGTCGGCGGTCCGGTAACGCTCGAGCCAGTGCGCGTACGGCGCGGGCAGCGTCCACGACGGACGCTCGACACCGAGCTGCTTGGCCGCGTAGTACGGCCAGTGCGGGTCGGCCAGATGCGCGCGGCCGACCATCACGAGATCGAGCTGCTGTTCCGCCACCACGCGGTTCGCCAGTTGCGGCGTGTCGATCCCCCACGCGGACGACACCGGCAGCCCGGCCTCGCGGCGCACGCGTTCGGCGATCGGCGCGAGGAACGCCGGGCCCCACGGAATCTGCGCGTCCGGCGTCGAGAAACCGACCGACACGCTCAGCATGTCGAGCCCTTCCTGCTTCAACCGCTGCGTGAGCGCGATCGACTCGGCGAGCGTCTCTTCGTCGCGGCCATCGTATTCGATCACGCCGAAGCGCGCGGTCAGCGGCAGATGCTCGGGCCACACCTTGCGGACGGCCGCCAGCGTTTCGACGAGGAAGCGGCCGCGGTTCTCGGCCGAACCGCCGTATTCGTCGTCACGCTGGTTCGCATGCACCGAGAAGAAGCTCTGGCCGAGATAGCCGTGCGCGAAGTGCAGTTCGAGCCATTCGAAACCCAGGTCGCGCGCGCGCTTCGCCGACGCAACGAAGTCGGCCTGCACGCGTGCGATGTCGTCGCGCGTCATGGCGCGCGGCGTCTTCGGCAGGTGCGCACCGAACGGCACGGCCGACGGTGCGATGGTCTGCCAGCCGCGCGGATCGCCGTCGGCGATATGGTCGTCGCCCTCCCACGGGCGGTTCGCGCTCGCCTTGCGGCCCGCGTGCGCGATCTGGATCCCGGGCACCGCGCCGGCCGCCTTGATCGCCGCGACCGACGGCGCGAACGCTTCGGCCTGCGCATCGTTCCACAGCCCCGCGCAGCCCGGCGTGATGCGCCCTTCCGGCGACACGGCCGTCGCCTCGGCGATCACGAGGCCCGCGCCGCCGCGCGCGATGCCGGCCAGATGCACGTGATGCCAATCGTTGACGACGCCGTCCTCGGCGACGTACTGGCACATCGGCGGCACCGCGATGCGGTTGCGCAGCGTGACATCCTTGAGTTTGAACGGTTCGAACAGGGCAGACATCCACGACTCCTTTGCTTGGTTCTGCAAAACAACTGGAAACGCGTCGTGCAGGTCGCACGACGGAACGATTCGGGCCGTCGACGGGCCGGTTAGCGCCCGGCGACGGATACGGGACGGCGCCGGCCTGGCCGGCGCCATCGGCTTAGCGGGTCAACGGTGGCCGAGCTGCGCGAGCAGCGCTTCGGCGGCCGGCTCCGACGAGGCGGGGTTCTGCCCCGTGATCAGCAGCCCGTCGGTGACGACATGCGGCGCCCAGTCGGCGCTGCGCTCGAATTGCGCGCCGTTGGTCTTCAGCATGTCCTCGACGAGGAACGGCACGACTTCCGTCAGTTCGACCGCCGCTTCCTCGCTGTTGGTGAAGCCCGTCGCGCGCTTGCCGCGCACGACCGATTCGCCGGTCTGCGGGTTCTTCACGTGACGCAGCACGCCCGGCGCGTGGCACACGGCCGCGACCGGCTTGCCGGCCGCCAGTGCGCGCTCGATCAGGCCGATCGAATGCAGATCCTCGGCGAGATCCCACAGCGGGCCGTGGCCGCCCGGGTAGAACACGGCGTCGTAGTCGTCCACGGACACGTCGGCCAGCTTGCGTGTCGAAGCCAGCTCGGCCTTGGCCGCCGCATCGGCTTCGAAGCGGCGCGTCGCGTCGGTCTGGGCGGCCGGATCGTTGCTTTTCGGGTCGAGCGGCGGCTGGCCGCCCTTCGGCGACGCGAGCGTCAGCTCGACGCCCGCATCCTTGAACGCGTAGTACGGCGCGGCCAGTTCCTCGAGCCAGAAGCCGGTCTTCTTGCCGGTGTCGCCGAGCGTGTCGTGCGAGGTCAGGACAACCAGAATCTTCATGATCGGACACTCCTTCGAAAATGGATGGGAACGGGGCCGCCCAGCCGGACAATCCGGCCGGCGCGGCACGCCTGTCGGTTAGTCAGCTGCGACGCGTCAACGTGCGACCCGCGTATCCGAATGTGGCATGCGCCTATTAGACCAGTCGTCTAGAACAATTCAAAATAAAACGACGGCGTCTCGCTGCACCATCAGCATCGCAGCGCGAAATGGCATTTTCGCGTCTTTGTTGCATGTGCCACGGACGTCGCCGCATTCACGAGGACGGATGATAGCCTCTGATTAGACCGGTCGTCTAGAAAACGGGCAATCGCCCCTGTCGCCGTCGTGGGCTTTTCGGCGGGGCGCGATCCGCGAGCGTTCGTGGTCGCTCGCGCCCCTCGCCTTCACCGCGCCAGCTGGCCGCGCAACGGACCGTCCGTGTCGCCCGCCTCGATTGCCGGCGCTTCGAGCCGCTGCTCGCGAACACCCTCGCCCAGCAGCCGCAGCATCAGTTCCGCGAGCGAGCGCCCCGATGCGTGACCGGTCGGCTGCACGACCGCCGTCACGCGATGCGGATGCGCGATGTCCGGCGGCACGCCGTCGTAGACGATCAGCGACATGTCCTCGCCCAGCCGCAGCCCGCTGTCCATGAGCGCCCGAAACGCGCCGCCGCCCGCGATATTGTTGTCGACCAGCAGCGCCGTCGGCCGCTCGGCACCTGCGAGCAGCGCCCGCACCGCCTGCAGCCCGCCGTCGTGCGTAAACGGGCACTCGACGAGCAGCGCCGGATCCGGCTCGATGCCGGCTTCGTGCAGGGCCGACAGATAGCCTGCCCGGCGCTGCGCGGCGAAATTCAGGTCGAGCGGCGCGCTGATCATCGCAATGCGCCGATGCCCGAACGCCGTCAGGCGGCGCACCGCGTCCCGCGCGCCGGCCTCGTTGTCGAAATCGAACCACGCATACGGCTCGGCCACCTGCGTCCGGCCGTAGGCCACGTACGGAAACGCGCTCGCCTGCAGGTACGCGATGCGCGGATCGTCGACCAGCGTGCGCGCGACGATCAGGCCGTCGACGAGCTTGCCGTCGACGATGCGCCGATAGGTGTCCAGTTCCGCGTTCGGTCGCGCCGACGCGATGATGAAATCGAGATTGCGTTCCGCGAGCCGCTCGGTGATGCCCGCGACGACTTCGCCGAAGCGCGGATCGCCGAGATCGCCCGCACCGAACGGATAGACGATCCCGATCACGTCGGCGCGCCCGGTCGCGAGCCGGCGCGCGGTCGGGTCCGCCACATAGCCCATTTCCCGGGCAGCCCGCGCCACGCGTTCGCGTGTCGCTTCGCTGACGTCGTCGTAACCGTTCAGCGCGCGGCTGACCGTCGTCCGCGACAGCCCGAGCGCGTCCGATAGCGCCTTCAGATTCACCTTCACCGTCACCGTGTTCCTCGCATTCGATGCGCCGCGCGGCATGCCGATGGCCGGCAATTGTTTCCGCTCGGTAGCGATTACCGTCAAATAATTATCTTTTGACGTCCAAACCGGTTTGAAATAGCATCCAAACCGGTTTGGACATCGATGCCCACTCAGCCGTTCACTTTCACTTTCCCTGGAAACGACGACGAGATGACATACTTTTCCCTTTTCCGCCCGACGGCGGCCCAACGTTTGCTCCTCGCTGGTGGCGCACTCGCCGCCTTCGCGTCCGTCGCGCATGCGCAGTCCGGCGGCACCGGCGCGCCCATGCCCACGCCGCATACGCAGCAGGCCTACGATCCCGAAGGCAACTTCACGATGCGCTGGACGCGGGCGGACATCCGCCAGATCGTCGCGCAGTCGCACACCGCCGGCGCCGACAGGAACTCGCTGCCGCAAGCGCTGACGATGCCGGACATCCCGCACGATTTCCCGCTGATCAACTCGAACGTGTGGGTGTGGGACACGTGGCCGCTGGCCGACCTGCGCGCGAACCAGCTCAGCTACAAGGGCTGGGAGGTAATCTTCTCGCTCACCGCCGATCCGCACGCCGGCTACACGTTCGACGACCGTCACGTCCATGCGCGCATCGGCTTCTTCTACCGACGCGCGGGCATCCCCGCGTCGCAGCGCCCCGCAAACGGCGGCTGGACCTGGGGCGGCCACCTGTTCCCGGACGGCGCCAGCGTCAAGGTGTTCGGCACCGCGCCGATGACCAACAACGCCGAATGGTCGGGCTCGGCACGCCTCACGCACGGCGACAACGTCAGCCTCTACTACACCGCGACGTCGTTCAACCGCTCGGCGCCCGGCGGCGCCGACATCACGCCGCCGCAGGCGATCATCACGCGTGCCGACGGCCACATCCACGCCGACGACAAGCACGTGTGGTTCAGCGGCTTCGACGATCACAAGGCGTTGCTGCAACCGGACGGCAACTACTACCAGACCGGCCAGCAGAACACCTACTTCTCGTTCCGCGATCCGTTCGTGTTCACCGATCCCGCGCACCCGGGCAAGACCTACATGGTCTTCGAGGGCAACACGGGCGGCCCGCGCGGCGCGCGTACCTGCACCCAAGCCGATCTCGGTTACGCGCCGAACGATCCGTACAAGGAAGATCTCAACGCGGTAATGAATTCGGGCGCAGTGTATCAAAAGGCCAATGTCGGCCTGGCGATCGCGACGAACCCGCAATTGACCGAGTGGAAGTTCCTGCCGCCGCTCCTGTCGGCGAACTGCGTCGACGACCAGACCGAGCGCCCGCAGATCTACCTGAAGGACGGCAAGTACTACCTGTTCACGATCAGCCACCGCACGACGATGGCGGCCGGCGTCGACGGTCCGGACGGCGTGTACGGCTTCGTCGGCAACGGCATCCGCAGCGACTTCCTGCCGCTGAACGGCGGCAGCGGCCTCGTGCTCGGCAACCCGACCGACTTCTCCGCGCCGGCCGGCGCGCCGTATTCGCAGGATCCGAACCAGAACCCGCGCGAATTCCAGTCGTATTCGCACTACGTGATGCCGGGCGGGCTCGTCGAGTCGTTCATCGATGCGATCGGCGCGCGCCGCGGCGGCACGCTCGCGCCGACGGTGAAGGTCAACATCAACGGAGCATCGACGGCGGTCGATCGCGCCTATGGACGCGGCGGGCTCGGCGGCTACGGCGACATTCCGGCGAACCTGCCCGCGACCGGCGCCGGCTCCAACGGCGGCAACAGCCAGGGCAATCAGGATAACCAACAATAACGAACGCTGTTAAAGGCCCGGGGTTCGGGAGGCGCATATCGCGCGTGTCGCGTGCGCGCCTCCTCTTTTTTTCATCCATTGCGCACGCCACCACTGCAAGCGGCATGCGCCCTCCTTTCCCGCTTTGCATGGCGGAGCACGGCCCCCCGCATGATATCGACGTCTTTCCGCTTTTCCGCCCGGCTCGCCCGGTTGCTGTTCGCCTGCGTGGCCTGCACCCAGGTCGCCGCCGCGCCTTGCCACGCACCGGCCGGCAACGACACGCCGCAATGGCGGCCCGCGCTTCACTACACGCCGCAGCGCAACTGGATGAACGATCCGAACGGGCTCGTCTACGACAACGGCCGCTATCACCTGTTCTATCAATACAATCCGCTCGGCAACGAATGGGGCAACATGTCCTGGGGCCATGCGACGAGCACCGATCTCGTCCACTGGCGCGAGCAGCCGGTCGCGATGCGCGCGAACGCGACGGAGGAAATCTTCTCCGGTTCGATCGTCGCCGACACGCTCAATACGTCCGGCCTGGGCAAGCCGGGCCAGACGCCGCTCGTCGCGCTTTATACGAGCGTGTACAAGCCGGGCTCCGGCCACGCGCCGGGCACCCAGGCGCAGTCGCTCGCGTACAGCCTCGATCGAGGCACGACCTGGCAGCCGTACGCACACAATCCGGTGCTGACGCTCGATCCGGAATCGAAGCAATTTCGCGATCCGAAAGTGTCGTGGTATGCGCCGGGCGGCTACTGGCTGATGACGACGGTCGTCGCCGACGCGCACGTCGTGAAGCTCTATCGTTCCGACGACCTGATCCACTGGCATTTCCTGAGCGACTTCACGCGGCCGGGCGTGCCGCACGACGGCACGCTGTGGGAAATGCCCGACCTCGTGCCGCTGCCGCTCGACGGCGACCCCGCACACACCCGGTGGGTCATGATCGTCAATGTCAACCCGTGGTCGATCGCCGGCGGCTCCGGCGCCATGTACTTCGTCGGCAACTTCGATGGCCGCACGTTTACGCCGGATCGCGTCGCACCCGCCGGCTCCGACCCCGCGCAATTCCGCTGGGTCGACCATGGCGCGGACTTCTACGCAGCCGGCACCTTCTCGGGCGCCCCCGGCTCGCGGCCGGTCGCGATCGCGTGGATGAGCAACTGGGACTACGCGGCGAAAGTGCCGACCACGCCGTGGCGCGGCGCGACGGCCCTGCCGCGCGAACTGTCGCTGAAAACGATCGACGGCGAACCGACGCTCGTCGTCGCACCGGCCGCCGCGTTCGATGCATGGGCGGACGGCAGGCCTGCCGTGCACGAAGGCGACCTTATGGTCGACTCCACGACACGCGCGCTGTCGGCCGCGACGCGCGGCGTCGTCCAGCGCATCACGGTCACGATCGCGCCGCAGCACGCGGCACGTGCGGGCCTGATCGTCCGGCGCTCGGCGGATGGCGAGGTCGGCACCCGAATCGTGTACGACACGGCGAAGCGCACGCTGACGCTCGATCGTTCGATGTCCGGCGAAACCCGTTTCGCCGACACGTTCAGCCGCGAGCACATCGTGAATCTGCCGCTCGATCATGGGCAGTTGCGGCTAGAGATCGTCGTCGATCGCGGCTCGGTCGAAGTGTTCGCGAACGGCGGCCGCGTGGCGCTCACCGACCTGATTTTTCCGCCGCTCGACGCGGATCGCGTCGCCGTGTTTGCCGAACACGGCCGCGCGACGTTCTCCGGGCTCACGGTGACGCAGCTCGAAGCCGGCGGCGACAGGCCTGGCGCCTGTGTGGCGCGATAGATGCGCTGTGTGGACGGCCATCGGCCCTGCATGTGACGGGGGCTGTCCGCCCGGCATGACGCCGATCGGTTGCAGCCCCCGCCGGGGCCCCATCGCTCAGAGCAAGCCCATCCCGCCCGACGCGATGATCTCCGCACCGACGATGAACGCGGATTCCGGCGCGCTCAGGTGCAGCACCGTCGACGCGATTTCATCCGGCGTACCGAACCGGCCGACCGGCACGAGGCCCTTGATCTTGTCGGCCGTTTCGTCGAGCGTGGCCGCATCGAGCCCGAGCTTGCCGTAGAGCGGCGTCTGCACGGGCCCGGGACTCACGACGTTCACGCGCACGCCGTTCGGCAGCAGTTCCGCCGACAGCGTCTTCGCGAACGAATTGACGGCCGCCTTGCTGGCCGCGTACACCGACGAGCCGGGCATCCCGATGTGCGCGTTGATCGAGCCGTTGATCACGATCGATGCGCCGCGGTTCAGCAGCGGCACCAGCGACTGGATCTGGAAATACGCGCCCTTCACGTTGGTGTTGAACACGAGATCCCACATGGCCTCGTCGCTGTCGGCGAACGGCGCGAGTTTCGCGACGCCCGCGTTGATGAACACGGCGTCGAGCCGCGCCCCCGCCGACGCGATCGCATCGGCCAGCGCGCGGGCCGACGCGACGCTGCCGGCCTCGTTGCGGATCGCGAGCGCGCCTGCGCCGAGCGTTTGCCGCGCGGCCTCGAGCGTCTGCGCATCGCGCCCGGTGATGATGACCCGCGCGCCTTCTGCCGCGAATGCCTTGGCGGCCGCCAGGCCGATGCCGCTGTTACCGCCCGTGACGAGGACCGTCTTTCCTTCGAAGCGTTGCATGATGTTCTCCTGTGAACCGGTGAGTTGACCGTGAACACAGGATGCGCGCGGCGCCCGGCCTTGCCGTACGACGTGCGCGGCGAACATGTGCGAAATCGTCGAACGTGTTTGCGCGGGCCGGTTCGATTGGCCCGTGCCGTTCCGCGCCGCGTCAGCCCGCCACGTCGATGCCGTCGAGCAGGCGCTGCGCGAGCCGCGGTTCGCGCAATTGCTCGAGCCACCATTGCAGCGCGCGGCCGTCCCGGTCGCCGTGCCACGCGACATACAGCAGGTTCGGCTCGCGCGGATCGGCCGTCGGTTTTTCCACGAGTTCGCCGCGCGCGAGCAACGACGCCACGCGCCGGCGCGGCACCCAGCCGACGCCGAGCCCGTCGCGCTGCGCGAGGATCTTCGCGCGCATCGACGGCACCGCGAGCACGGCTTGCCCGCCGAGCAGGCCATACGCACGGCCCGCCGCACGCCGCGACGAATCGGCGACGACGACCGCGCGGTGTGCGCCGATCGCGTCCCGCGTCAGCGCACCGCTCGCGGCGGCCAGCGGATGGCGTGGCGACACCGCGAACACCCATTCCATCGCGCCCAGCTCGAACCACTTGAAGCCGGGGATCGCCGGCGGCTCGTTGGTCGCGCCGACCACCAGGTCCGCGCGGCCGTCGCGCAGCGCTTCCCAGGTTCCGCCGAGCACTTCGTGCGTGAAACGCAACGACACGCCCGAGTCGAGCGCATCGAACGCGCGGACGACCGGCAGCAGCGTGTCGAACTCCAGCACCTCGTCGCTGACGATCCACAGCCGGTCTTCCCAGCCGCTCGCGACCTGCCGCACGCGCTGCGTCAGCCGCGCGACGTCCAGCGCCAGCCGTGCCGCCTCGTCGGTCAGCAGCTGCCCGGCCGGCGTGAGCTGCAGCCGGTAGCCGCGCCGGTCGAACAGCAGCGCGTCGAAGCGCGTTTCGAGCTGGCGCGCCGCGTGCGACACCGTCGACGGCGCCTTGCCGAGCCGCGCCGCCGCGCGCGACAGGCTGCCGGTGGCACGGATCGCGTCGAGCAGCGCAAGTTCGTCTTCGGACAGCATGGGCTCGCTCCGGTGTGGGGTTGTCGTGGATCGTAAGGCAGCGGCCAGCCGAGGTCCAATCCGGCGACGCGGGCAGCGGATGCCGGTCGCCAGGGTGCGCCGCGCCGTCATTCGGCCGGACACCACCGCTTCTTTGCCGGTGAGCGACCGGTACAGGCGTCCCGCCCAGCCGCCACGCAGCCCGCACCACGCCGCGGCGATCGACTTCCGGTATGCTCGGCTACACGAAATCACGGCAATCGAGGTAACCACCGCGATGGACATCGCCATCCGCATCGAAGGTCGTCACGACCTGACGGGGCAAATCTTCCGGCAACTGCGCACCGCGATCGTCGACGGGCGGCTCGCCGGCGGCGCACGGCTGCCGTCGACGCGCGACCTCGCGAAACAGCTCGGCGTCTCGCGCAAGACGACGCTCGACGCGTTCGAGCGTCTCGTCGCCGAGGGCTACCTGAATACGCGCGCGGGCGACGGCACGTTCGTCGCCGACGGCCTCGCGCGCGTGCCGCACGCCGCGGCCATGTCGGCGCCGTCGCTCGTCGAGGACACGCCGCGCGTCGACGCGGTCGATGCGCGCGCGCTGTGGAACGACCTGCCCGACGCGCTCGCGATGCCCACGCCGCAGGATTCGCCCGGCTTCGACTTCCGCGGCGGCGTAACCGACAAGGCGCTGTTCCCGTTCGACGCGTGGCGGCGCTGCCTGCATCACGCGCTGCGCCAGCAGATGCGCGGCCCCGCCCATTACCACGACCCGGCCGGCGATCCGCAGTTGCGCGGCGCGATCGCGCGCTACGTCGCGTTCAGCCGCGCGGTTGCGTGCGGCTGGGACGACGTGCTCGTCACGCAAGGCGCGCAACAGGCGCTCGACCTGATCGCCCGTGTCGTCGTGCGGCCCGGCGATGTGGTCGCGGTCGAGGATCCCGGCTATCCGCCCGCGCGCGCCGCGTTCGCGTCGCTCGGCGCGACGGTGATCGGCGTGCCGGTCGACGCGCACGGTCTGGTAACGGAACGGCTGCCCGACGACGCGCGCCTCGTCTACGTAACGCCGTCGCATCAGTTCCCGCTCGGGATGCCGATGACGCTGGACCGGCGCGTCGCGCTGCTCGAATGGGCGCAGCGCCGCCGCGCGGTGATCATCGAGGACGATTACGACGGCGAGTTCCGCTTCGAGGGCCGGCCGGTGGAATCGCTGAAGAGCCTCGACCGCACGGGCCTCGTCGCGTATGTCGGCACGTTCTCGAAGACGATCTTTCCCGAACTGCGGATCGGCTACGCGATTCCGCCGCGCGCACTGCGCGGCGCGCTGGCCAAGGCGAAGCAGATCGTCGACTGGCATACCTGCACGCTGACGCAGGCGGCGCTCGCGCGCTTCATGCTCGAAGGCGATTTCGCGCGGCACCTGAAGCGCGTGCAGAAGCACTACGATGCGCGCCGCAAGATGCTGATCGCGCATCTGCGCGGCGAACTCGCGCCGTGGTTCGACGCGATCGTGCCGACGGCCGGCATCCACCTCGCCGCCTACCTGAAACCGGGGCCCGACGAAGCGGCGCTGGTCCGCGCGGCCCGCGCGCAGGACATCGGCCTGTACGGCATCTCGGCGTTTCACGTCGGTGTGCCGGTCCGGGCGGGGCTGCTGTTCGGCTATGGCGGGATCGACGCGCTGCGCATCGACACGGCGCTCGCGAAGCTGGCCGGCGTGCTGGGTTCGGGCAACCTCGGCAGCCCGGAACTGGTTACCTGAATTTCCCGGAAATTGGCCATTCAAGCAGGCCAGCATGCGTCTTAAAGTGGGTCCTGTCGCGCCACCGTGCGCTCCCACCGAACAAGGACCTGCCATGCAACCGCGCCTGAACTTCTATGCCGCCAGCCCGAATGCGATCAAGGTGATGCGCAACGCCGAGGAATTCCTCGGGAAATGCTCGATCGAGAAGCCGCTCGCCGAACTCGTCCGCCTGCGCGCGTCGCAGATCAACGGCTGCGCGTTCTGCGTCGACATGCACACGACCGACGCGCGCAAGGGTGGCGAAACCGACCGCCGCCTGGCCACCGTCGTCACGTGGCGCGAGACGCCGTTCTTCACCGAGCGCGAACGCGCGGCGCTGGAATGGACCGAGGCGCTGACGCTGGTCGCCAGCAACCACGTGCCCGACGCCGTCTGGGAAGCCGTGAAGCCGCACTTCACCGACGAGGAGCTGTTCGACCTGTCGATGCTGATCGCGACGATCAACTCGTGGAACCGTTTTGCGATCGCGTTCCGCAAGATGCCCGAGTAAGGAGACGACGATGACGTACGCTACGCTCCGCCGCGCCGCCGTCGGCGCATGGCTCGCGGCCGGTGCCGCGCTGCTGCCGGCCGTCGCCCGCGCGCACGACGCCGGCGACAACGTGCACACGATCATGCAGCAGGCCGTGCCCGAAGCGCCCGGCAAGCTCGCGGTCGTCGCAACCGTCGACTATGCGCCGGGCCAGGCTTCCGAAGCCCACCGGCACCTCGGCTCGGTGTTCGCGGTCGTGACGAAAGGCGAAGTGTTGTCGCAGGTGAATGGCGGCCCGCTGCACCGCTACCGTGCCGGCGAAGGCTGGTACGAGGCGCCCGGCTCCCGCCACCAGGTGTCGCGCAACGCAAGCGCGACCGAGCCCGCGCAGCTCGTCGTGTTCGGGCTGACCGGCGAACACGCGCCGCTGACGTCGCCGATCGATCAGTGAACGTCGCGGGCGGCGGCACACCGAACGGCCCGTGAATCGGGCTGTCGGCGCAGCGCGCGAGGGCCGGTCTCAATACATCCGGCCGCCGACCGTGGCCGATTCAAGTTCCCGCGTCATGGTGTCGATCCCGCCGACGGCCGCCACCGTTTTGACCACGCCGACGCCGGGTGCCCGCCATTCGTCGGCGACGGTCGTCACCCGGCCGTCCGAATCGGCCGCGACCTGCGTGATGCGGTAGTGGCACGCGCCGGCGAACGTCTTGCCGTTCCGCAGGCGCACGGTGTCGCGCCCGACATAGGCACGCCGCATCGACACAGCCGTTTGCTGGCCGTCGGCCGGAACGGTAACCGTATCGCGATAAAGCGCCGATTCGTTTCCTTCGAGGCTGATCGCCTCGGCATAGGGCAGCGCATAGATGTCACGCAGCATCAACTTGCCGGCGATGGTCTGATCCTCGCCGTAATACGTGCGCACGCCATGATCGACGCGATAGTAGCGATGCGTTTGCACGATCGAATCGGCCGCGGCTTCGGTTTCCCGCGTCAGCGACACGCCTTGAAAGGTGGCCGGCAAATACGTCCGCGTCACGACGCCGTCGTCGGCAATCGGGCTGTGCGCCGACGCGCGAACATACACATGCAGGCGGACGGTATCGCCTTCCCGATACACCGGATCGCATTCGGCTTGGGAGACATCGGCTCCGTTCGCGCGGCTGCCGGTCGCATCCGGCGCCGGCCGGTCCGGCCCCCCGCACGCGGGCAGGAGCAGAACGGCCAGCGCCGTCGCCGACACCCCGGCCCATCGTTTTTTCGTCATGGCTGCCCCCGGATACCGCCTTGCCAACAGCGGCCGGTTCACGACTGTTTTCACGCACGGCCCTCGGTACTGTTTTTCGTGTTGGTTGGTCGTGGTTCAAGCGTGTTGCGGGCCGATGATATGATGGCCCGCGCGACAACAGGTGTCTGTGCGTCTCTATTTGGTGCCTTTCCGTTCGACGTGCCGGCATCGCCCGATTCCGATCGACCGTCACCGCGTTTTGCGTTTTGCGTGTTCCTGTTTCCGGGAATGAACCGAGCGGCGTCTTCCCTACCCGAAGGGCCAGCAATGGATAGCCCGTCCGTACTGGACACCTATCGCTTTTCCACCCTCGCTGCGCCGCCCGCCGAGCGGTTCGACGCATGGGCCGCCACCAGCGGTAGCTGGTCGTTCGTCGCACCCGACGACCGCTCGGTGCCGTTCGACTGCCAGTTCGACGCGACGCGCGTCGGGCCGTTCACGATGGGCCGGCGCACCTGGCTGAATCCCGACCGCACCGTCGCCTACGGGATGACGCGCACCGCGCGGCAGGTCCGCGCCGACGGGCTGGATCACTACTACCTGCTGCTGCATCTCGGCGGCAGCATCACCTGGCAATTCGGCACAAGGACGGTCGATACGCGCCCGGGCGGCCTGTATCTGATCGACACGGCCCACGCGTTCGACTGCATCGTCAAGACCGGCGATACGGTCATCGTGACCCTGCCGCGAGACCTGTTTCATCCGGATACCGCGAAGCTGCACGGCTGTGCGATGGCGCCGGCGATGGGCGGCATCCTCACCGACTACCTGCTCGCATTCCACGGCAACCTGGCGGGATTGTCCGCCGCACAGGTGCCCTATCTGACGCAGGCGACGACGAACCTGCTGCATGCGTGCGTACAGCCCTGCCCCGACACGCTGATGCAGGCCGGCACGGAGATCGACGCCGCGCTGCGGGAGCGCGCCCGAAGCTATATCGAGCAGCACCTGACCGACCCCGGTCTGTGTCCGGACGCGATCTGCAAGGCGATCGGCGTGTCGCGCCCGAAGCTGTACCGGCTGTTCCAGCCGGACGGCGGCGTGATGAAGCTCGTGCAGCGCACCCGGCTCGTGCGGATCCGGAACATGCTCGCGGATCCGACCCGCCCGCGAACCCGCATCGCGGATCTCGCGTGGCGCTACGGGTTCGCCAGCGACAAGCACTTCAGCCGGTCTTTCAAGGCCGAATTCGGGCACAGCCCGCGTGAAACGATCGAACAGTCCCCTCGGCGTTCCGACGAAGCTTCGTTGGCCCCGGTGGCGGCCGCCCCGCACCGCGAGCTGGCGGACCCGACGTTCAGCGAGTGGATCGTCAAGGGCAACCGGCGCGCGGCCTGAGCGCGCGACCGCTGCGTTCGCGCGCGTTGCTTCTTCTGTAGCCGCTTCCTTCATTCGAACGCCGCGTTGCGGTGCGCGACCGTCGCGACGCCACGCCCGTCCGCGCCGCGATTCGAGCCGCACCTGATCCAGGTCAACGGCAGCGAAAACCCCTCCTTGAAATTAACTAACTCATCAATTAGCGTCGATTTCATGAACGCGAAATCCACCGTCGCCAGGCCACGCGGGCGCCGCCCGTCGGTCGACGATTTCGACCTGCGCGACCACATGCTCGACGTCGCGATGCAGTTGTTCGCCGAGCGCGGCATCGCCGCGACGACCGTCGCACAGATCGCCGCCGCCGCCGGCGTCACGTCGGCGATGGTTCACTACTACTTCACGAATCGCGAGCAGTTGCTCGACGCGATCGTCGAGGAACGGCTCGCGCAGGCCATCGCGTTCGTGTGGCGGCCGACCGAGCCGCAGATCGAAAACGATCCGTTCGCGCTCGTCGCCGAACTCGTCGACCGCTTCTTCGACGTCACGCACCGCATGCCGTGGCTGCCGTCGATCTGGCTGCGCGAGATCATCCATGAAGGCGGGCTGCTGCGCGAGCGGATGGTCCGCCGCATTCCGCTCGAACATGTCGGGCGCTTCGCCGAACGCATCCGCGGCGCGCAGCAGGCCGGTACGCTGAACCCCGCGCTCGAACCCGCGTTCCTGTTCCATTCGATCATCGCGCTGGTGATGCTGCCGCTCGCGACCGCGAAACTGTGGCAAAGCGCGCGCGGCGGCCTGCCGCCGATCGACCGCGACGTGCTGCACCGCCACGTCCGCGCGCTGCTCGGTTCGGGCATGCAGCCGCCGG
>NZ_JAAGPM010000076.1:0-38646 GCF_017104865.1 Burkholderia sp. Ac-20349 | reverse complement strand
GCGCAGCGTGCCGTCCTGCGCGACTTCGGCGGGAATCGTGTTGACGCGGCCGATGAAGTCCGCGACGAACGGCGACGCGGGCTGCCGGTAGATTTCGAGCGGCGTGCCGATCTGCTCGATTACGCCGAAGTCGCGCAGGACGGCACGCTGGGCGCCGGCTCGTGAGCGACGGCGTGCCGCCGGCAGGGCGGGTCGCGTCGGCCGTGTGAGGCAGCGCGCGACACGACGGTGCGTGCACGCGCCCGTGCCGAGGGACATGATTCGTCCACCTTCACATTCATGCCACGTTGCGTCGGCAACAATCGCGGGCAGATAGTCGACAATCTTGCGGCGCATCCCGCGACCGCAAGCCCTTTCCGAGGAAACGCCATGCTCAAGACGCTCGCCCGCGCCGCTGCCGCACTCGCCGTCGCTTCCGCTTCACTGCCCGCCACCGCGCAGACCAGCTACGACTACCTGTTGCTCGCCGCGTCGTGGGAGCCCGGCTTCTGCGCGTCGCACGATACGCCCGAATGCACGAACCTCGCCGGCACGTATGCGGCGACGAGCCTGTCGCTGCATGGCCTGTGGCCGAACAACTACGACGGCAACCAGCCGTTCTACTGCGGCGTGCCGCAGAGCGACATCGACCTCGACAACGCGCACCAGTGGTGCAGCATGGACGCCTACCCGATCAGCAGCGCGACCCGCAACACGCTGTCGACGTACATGCCGGGCGTCGCGTCGTGTCTCGACAAGCACGAATGGTTCAAGCACGGCACCTGCTCGAACTCGGCATCGCCCGATGCGTACTGGAACCAGGCGTCCGGGATGATCAGCCGGCTCGGCAACACGTCGTTCAACGCGTTCCTGCAGGCGAACGCGGGCAAGACGGTCACGCGCAACCAGTTGCTGTCGGCTTTCGAAGGCGCGTTCGGCAGCAATACGCGCAGCGCGGTGTCGCTGAAGTGCACGAAGACGAACGGCGTCAGCTATTTCACCGAGGCGTGGATCGCGGTGAAGACGAATGCGACCACGCAGTTCCCGAGCGCCGCATCGCTCGTGACGGACGGCAATACGCAGGGCACGTGCCCGACGTCGGGCGTGTATATCGCGAAGTAACGCGGAGGCGGGGCGGCACGCAGCGGCAGGGGCTGCGCGTGCCTGAACCCGCGCAATTCGACACGGCATCCGCGCGGATGCGCGACAACTTCGGGCCGCCTGGCCAATTCGCGGCGGGTGCCCGGCTGCATCCGCGCGATCCGCGTGAATCGGCCGACGCCGTTGACCCGTCACGCTCGCGCGTACGCTTGGTGCGCTTACGCGAGCAGCCGCAACGCGTCCGCGAGCGACAGCACCGTCGTGCGTGATTCGAAGGCGGTGGCGAACAGGTGCTCGTGGACCACCGGATCCGGGTCGTAGCAGCAATCCTTGACCGTATAAAGGCGGAAGTCCGCGTCGCTCGCGTGGGCGATCGACGACAGCATCACGCCCGTCGACGCGATGCCGACCATGATCAGCGAATCGACGCCTTGCTCGACCAGCCGTGCCTGCAGATCGGTGCCGAAGAACACGCTGGCGCGGTGCGCGACGATCAGCGGTTCGTCGGCCTGCCGGCCGAGCTCCGGCGACGGGCCATCGTCGATGAAGAGACCGAGTTGCTTGATGCCCTGGCCGTTCTTGTTGCGCGGGCTGACCTCCGGATAGCCGGGGCTGAACCGGAGGTTCGCGAACCAGACGCCGATGCCGCTTGCCCGTGCCGCATCGCAGAGCCGGCGCGTATTGGCGAGCAACCCGGGCGCCACCGACGGAAACAGGCCGAGGATGTCGGTCTGGTAATGCATGACGAGCAGCGCGGTGCTTGCCGGCACGATTGCGGGAATCGGCGCGGACGTGCTGTCGTCGGGGTTCGTGCGGGCTGCCGTTGCGATATCCGGTGCGTTTTGCCGAGTCATGAACGAGGGTCTCCGATCGTCCGCGGGGAATTTCAGCGTCCCCGATTTGTACCGGAAAACCGGGTCGGCCGTCGATGCGATTTTCGTAGGGGCAGGTTGCTGCGGCGCACGGCAGCTTCCGTCAAACCGGCGCCACGATTGCTCGCGGCCGCAATATACTGGCGTGCGTTCGATCGGCCAACGGCCGGTTCGGGGCAGTGCAACGCCGATGTCGATGGTCGGCTGCGACTGCTCGCTGCTGCTGGCTTGCCGCTTTGCGTGGATCGCGCCCGAAGCGGCCAGGCCCGGCGCGATGCCATTTCATGTCACGTTGCGCCAACACGAGCTACACGTCATGCCAGTTACCGGATTCAATCACTACAATCTGCGAGCGGATCGGCCGACACTCGATGTACTCCGCGATTTCTATGTCGACATCGTCGGCTTGCGGGAAGGGTTTCGCCCGCCGTTCAAGCGCTTCGGGTACTGGTTGTATGCGGGCACGCAGGCCGTGCTGCATCTGACGGAAGCGCGGCCGGACGAGTCCCGCCCGTCGAACGTCGTCAATACGTTCGATCACGTTGCGTTTTCCTGCGCAGACGCCGACGCAATGGCGCTTCATCTGACCGAGGCCAACGTGGCATTCAGGCGCGAGCACGTTCCGCTCACGGGGCAGATGCAGATTTTCTTCCGCGATCCGGCAGGCAACGGCGTCGAGTTGAATTTCGCGCAAGCCGAATGACCGCGCCGGGCGTTTGCCTTCGGGCGACGCATGCGTTGTCGGTCGCGCGCCAGGGCTGATCGTTTCGGAACGGCGACCGCTCCGTCACCGGCGTGCCGGAAACAGGAAAAAATCGACCGGCACGTAATCGGTTCGGCAAACGCCGGCCGGGCTACCCCATCTTCGACGGCGGCTCGAATCCGGAGCTGACGCGGGCGATGCGACCGCAGCATCGAAATCAATGACATTCGACGATCGGCTAGCTCGTGACGCTTCACAGCTAGCGCGCCAGATCGCAATGAATCTGCAGGCTTTCGGTGGCGTTGCGGTGAATCTGAAACCCGTGCCGCATCAGTGCGGCCTGGATCTGCGCGAGAGCCGACGCGCATCGCCGCACGCGGCGCTGCTGCCAGAACGGCGGCGTGAATACGCCCAGCGGCAGCATCCGTACGCGCCGGCCGTTCAAAGTGAATGAGACGTCGATATGCGTTCCATCGACATCGTGTCCGTTGCTGCCGAAAATATCGGCCAGTTCGTCGCGGCGGGCGGGATAGAGCAGGCGGAACGTGGCGATTCCCAGTGCGCGAAACTGACGACGGGCAAAACCGAGCCCGGACGCGCGCGGCTCGAAGCCGCGCGTCAGGATCAGGCTGATCCCGGCAGGCAACCCGGTCTGGATCGCCTGCAGCTTGCCGAGGACATGCGCATCCACGTGGACGTGTCGCGCGGGCCAGCGCGGCCGGATCTGCACGCCGGCGTGGACACCGGGCGGCAGCGTGAGCAGATTCGAATGCATCGTCAGACTATCCATCTCCATGGGCTCAATGGGCCATAAGAACGGGCCGCTGCGGGGTCATGCCGCCTTCGAGCATGTGGCGCATGCCGATATCAGCCGGCCGTCGGTGCAGCGGCTCAGTCGGGCATGGCGCCGGCGCGTCGGAAGATCGACCACCCCGAATACGTCGGCAGTCACTCCAGCGGCGGCGTGCTGGAACGCCGGCAATATAAACCGACCATGTTATCCCGGCACCGACCCGGCGGACGAGGGGCACGCCGTCTTCGACGATCGGGTTCGGCCAGGAGCAGAAGGTCGACGTCGCCAATTGGATCGTCGACAATGAGCGCCGCAACGCTTCCTTCCAATGCGCCGCACGGATACCTGAGGGTAGAGAGCCTGCGGCAGCACTACCCGCTACGAGAGGGAAAATGGGCCGCCTACGAAAGACAATGGCATCGATTCGTATCATTGGCGACGATCTCCACCCGGATGAAATTACAAGCCTGCTCCGTTGTACCCCGACAGAGTCTCAATCGAAGGGTGACGAACTGGTTGGCAAAAGAGACGGGCGTTCACGCATCGCTGCATTCGGACGCTGGTCGTTGAAGGCTCCGGCACAAGAGCCGGGTAACCTGGACGCACAGGTCGCATGGCTGTTGACTGCAACAACGAGCGATCTCGATGCGTGGCAATCAATTGCCGCACGTTACAAAGTCGATCTATTTTGTGGTCTCTTCATGGATCAGTGGAACGACGGCGAATCCATCTCCGCTGCCTCCCTGTTGGCGCTAGGATCACGACACATTCAGCTGGATCTCGACATATACGGGGCCGCCATTGGCGAGCCAGAAGGTTCGGGCGAAATTTCCAACGTCCGTTTATAGGCGACGAGACTGTCCCTTGTGGGTCGATCAGGGCCATCTGCGGCAGTCGATAGTCGGCCATGACGATTCACCCGTGACGTCCGAGGTCAGGACGCTCGGACGTCGCCGCATACTTCGCAAACGATCGTTGGACGTCGACGGTGGAGCGTCGCTCAATCGTCGTGTTGACGAGAGATTTCGCGAAAGTCCGACACCCTGCGCCGATCTCGAGCGCGAGATGAATCTCGCCGCGCGTCATGCGGTGCACCGGGTCACCCGGTTCCGCCGTTCGGGTTGCGCTCATTCTCTTCACGTCGATACATGCGCTGACATGACATGCGATCTGCGGCGACGCGGGTATCGCACGCGACGCAATCATTGGCCCGCTGGCGGCTGATTCGCTTTCTATACTGTTTACGTTGCCGAGTTATCAAGGGCATGCGTGCGTCAGCAACGCACACGTCCGACAAATCCCGGGGTAAACGAAAACTGCACCTGCCGCAAACGCTTGCGGCCGGTCGGTGAAGTTCGTCCCGTGCATGGACGGGATAACGTGGATGGGCTCCTTAACCATCGGAGGCAATATGGCGACATACATCGTATTGATGAATTGGACCGACCAGGGCGCGCAGTCGGTGAAAGACACGGTCCAGCGAGCGAAGTCGTTTCAGGAAGGGGCGCAGGCGATGGGCGTCACCGTCAGCTCGCTCAAATGGACACTCGGGCCTTACGACATCGTCGCGACACTCGATGCGCCCGACGACGAAACCGCGACGCGGCTGGGACTGATGGTGGCGCAATTAGGCAATGTTCGAACCGTCAGTATGCGTGCTTTCGGCGAGGCGGAAATGGAGAGGATCGTCGGCGGCATGAAGTGAAGCCTTGACGCGCGAGAGGCAACAGCCATCGACCGAGATGAAGCAGGCGTCCTGGAAGCCGGCGGGTTGCCGTCGCATCGTGGCGTCACGGGTATGGCTCACGCGCCACGCGCATAGCGCAGGCAAAGGCCAACGATGCGGGCGGCAAGCGTGTAGCGTGACGCCATGCTCGCGCGCCTCGACATGAGCCGGATGCCTGCGCTGCTGTGCTCCCGGTGGTCGATCAATGACAAGGAACAGCGCCGCTTATACGGGAAGCTTGTATGAGCGGGCAGCTTTCCTGCGCGACATCGGTAACCGGGTCACTGCCGTCATCCGCGCCCCTCGCGACGAAACGCTCGCAATCATCCGTCTAATCATTGTTGCCATTGCCGGCCCGCACTCGGGCTGTTTTCATGCCCGCGTCGGCCGCCGCTCAGGTGGGCTCAGGTGCTGGCGTGCTGACGTTCGCCAGAGTTGGCGAGAAACGCGATCGCAGACGCCGCCGTATCGGCAAGACGATAGGTGTCCGCACCGAATACTTGTCCGCGAGTGGCCGTACCGAGCGACCGTTTGGCTCTGATATCCGCCGTCGTGCGTCTGACGAGCCGACCGTCGGCCGTGGGGCGATCAGGGTCATCTGCGGAGGTCGACAGTCGGCCAGGAACGGTCTTTCGACAGAAGCGTCTATTTCGTTGAAAATCGCCGATTGCGGACGGACATCGAAAAGGGGCATCTGATGCATCTCAATCCGGACCATTACTTGCAGACCGATGCCGGCCGGGTCTTTACGATTGAACGTAACGCTGCGGCATGGGAACAGTTGTACGCGGATTTGTCAGCGGCGCTCCTGACGGACCGGCGACGGATAGTCATGGTGATCGGGGTTCAAGGTGCGGGGAAATCAACCTGGACCCGGAACCAGGTATCGACATCAAACGACGCCATCTACGTCGATTCGACGTTCGCAACCGCGAATCGCCGCTCGAACGTCATTGCAATTGCAAATGCAGCCGGGGTCCCGATCTCTGCGGTGTGGTTGAAGGTCGAGTTGGAGACCGCGCTTCGCCGCAACAGAAACCGACCGATTGACGAGATAGTTCCCGACGCCGCTGTCGAGAACGTCTTCAAAATCTTCGAGCCGCCATCGCTCGGCGAAGGCTTCTGTGAAGTGGTCATTCTCGGCGATGCATTCGATTCCATTCAGCAGAGCAGCGATCACCGCCCCGGTTGTTAAAGGCCGGCTTTGGGGAAGCGTGAGCGTCCGCTTCGGGTCGTTTCGAGCCGGTAACGGACCACCGGGGAGGTATCCGACGGCGTTCGGTCCGGCCACGATGAGCCGTTCTCGACCGGCGCCCGCATTGGCGCTCGAGTGTCGGCGTGACGCGTGCGGCGATTCGCTCGAAACTCGTTCTGCGATCTACCGCCCCCGATTGTCTTGATCGCCGTGCTTGCCGTGCAGCAAAATGCGTGTCCTGTCGCCCGGGCGGCCCCGATGCGTGACGCACGGGAAGGCGTGAACCTCCCGCATGGGGCGCAAACGCCGGCTGCCAGGCGGCGTGTTGCGCCGTCCGGATTCGCGGCACCTGCCCGGGTGCGGCTCGCGCGACGATGTGCGATGACTGAAATGAGAGATGGAATGACGACACCATTCGACGAGGCAACCACGGCGGCGATCGCCGCGTTTGCCCAACTGGATTTCTACACGGCTGTGCAAGCGATGCGCGCCGAGGCCGATTACGACCGCGAACTGGATCAGTGGATCTCGCGCTACATCGACGAGGACGGCGGCGGCGCGGACGATGCGGCGTACGACGCCTTGCACGCGCAGGCCCAGGCAACCCCGGAATACGCGCAGTTCGTCGATGCGGTTCGCGGGGAAATCCTGGAATACTTCGGCGTGACCGACGATCAACTGGACTGGATGGTCGTGCTGCGCAATGACGATAGCGACGAGCTGTGGGCGGAAGTCAACCGGCAGCGGAGCGCGCTGGGCACCGGTGAAGTGCGCGGCGATCTCTGATCATCGCTTGCCATTGGGGGTTCGAGTCGTGCCGGGGGCGGGGCTGGCGTGAGACCAGTCACGCGGTGCGCCGGGCGCTCCGTTGCTGCAACCGATCCGCTAACGGAGCAGAAGCCATCGGATCTGCGGAACGCGTGACCGTTGTGCGCTGACACGAGCCCTCGGAGGTGCAACGGCTCGACCGGCAGCAATGGGTCGATTGCCGCCGACGCCCCGATGTCTCATTGAGCGCGCCGGCACGCGCCACTACGAATCGGCCGCCGTTGTGCCACATGACGCACGCTGGCCTTCGTCACCTCAAAAAATCGACCGCCCCGAATAAGTCGTCAGCCACTCCAGCGCCAGCTGGCCCGCCAGCGAGTTCCCGTTCGCATCGAGCCCCGGCGCCCACACGCACACGGCCATCTCGCCGGGCAGCACCGCGACGATCCCGCCGCCGACACCGCTTTTGGCCGGCAGCCCGACGCGGTACACGAAGTCACCCGCTGCATCGTAGGTGCCGCAGGTCAGCATCAGTGCCGACAGCCGCTTCGCGGAACTCGAATCGACGATCCGCTCGCCGGTGACCGGCGCTACGCCGCCGTTCGCGAGGAACAACGCGGCGCGCGCGAGCTCGACGCAGTTCATCGTGATCGCGCACTGGCGGCAATACGCGTCGATCACCGTGTCGGGCGGCATCTGCATGTTGCCGAAGCTCGCCATGAAGTGCGCCATCGCGCGGTTGCGCTCCGCGTGCTGCAGCTCCGATTGCGCGACGCGCGAATCGTAGTCGATGTCGTTCGTGCCGATCAGCCGCCGCACGAATTCGACGAGCGCCGTCTCGGCCTTCACGAAGCGGCGGCACAGCACGTCGGTGACGACCAGCGCGCCCGCGTTGATGAACGGATTGCGCGGCTTGCCGCGCTCGCTTTCGAGCTGGACCAGCGAGTTGAACGCGTTGCCGGACGGCTCGCGGCCGACCCGTTCCCACAGTTCGTCGCCCAGCAGCTGGAACGCAAGCGTGCACGCGAACAGCTTCGAGATGCTCTGGATCGAGAAGCGCTCGTGCGCGTCGCCGACCGTGCAAACGTTTCCGTCCAGCGTGACGACGGCCATCCCGAACTTGTCGGCGGGCACTTTCGCGAGCTCGGGAATATAGTCGGCGACCCGCCCCTGGCCAATCCAGGGGGCAAGTTCGGTGTGGATGCGTTCGAGGATCGATTGGTAATTCATCAAGTCAGGCGGGCAGGGCATGGCCCGGATTCAGGCGAGCCCGTATGGAACCGTCCCGGCGCCGATTCGTCAAGCACGGCCGTTATCGCGCCCTTATTTTCAAGACCTCTAAACAGGCAATCGGCGGGCGCAGTATCATGCGGTACGTTTCGGCCGATGGCCGGCGTCCGGCACCGGCCGGCGCCGTCGCGGCTTCCCCGATGATTCGAACGCTGCCCATGTCTTTTCGCATCCTGCTCGTCGAAGACGACACCCGCCTGTCCACGCTGATCGCTGGCTACCTGCGCAAGAACGACTATGAAGTCGACACTGTGCTGCATGGTGACGCCGCGGTGCCGGCGATCCTGTCCATTCGCCCCGATCTCGTCATTCTCGACGTGAACCTGCCGGGCAAGGACGGCTTCGAAATCTGCCGCGAGGCGCGCAAGCATTACGACGGCGTGATCATCATGGTGACGGCCCGCGACGAGCCGTTCGACGAACTGCTCGGCCTCGAGTTCGGCGCGGACGACTACGTGCACAAGCCGGTCGAGCCGCGCATCCTGCTCGCGCGGATCAAGGCCCAGCTGCGCCGCGCGCCGGCGCGCGTGGCCGAGAGCGCTGCGCCGCAACCCGAGCGCTACGCGTTCGGCAAGTTCTCGATCGACCGCACCGACCGTTCCGTCGTGCTGCCCGACGGCAGCACGCCCGACCTGACGTCGGCCGAATTCGACCTGCTGTGGGCGCTCGTGTGCCATGCGGGCGAAGTCGTCAGCCGCGACGACCTGATGCTGCAGTTGCGCGGCGTCGAATTCGACGGCCTCGACCGCACGATCGACGGGCGCATCTCGAAGCTGCGCCGCAAGCTGCGCGACGACGCAAGCAACCCGCAGCGGATCAAGACGATCCGCAGCAAGGGTTATCAATTCAGCAAGCACGCGTGGGAATGACGCGGCCTTCGTGCGACGCCGTCACGTTCCGCGCGGGCTTTCCACCCGCCGGCCGGGAGCCGAGATGATCCGACGAACCCGTTCGCACCCCGATGCACCGCCGCTGCCGACCCTGCGCTATGTCAAATGGCGCTGGCTGCATTTCCGCCGCGCGTGGACCGACACGCGCGCCGACCGCATTCCGAGCTGGTCGCGCCTTTACGTGCGCACTTACCTGCATCTGCTCGGCCTCGTGCTGCTGACCGCGCTCGTGCCGGCGCTCGCGCTGTGCGTCGAATTGTCGCCGCAGGTCGTGTGGCATGCATTCGACTCGCTACCGGGCGACATCTGGATCGTGCTCGTGTTCGTATTCGCCGCGCCCGCGCTGGCGGCGTACCGGTGGATGCGGCCGGTGTGGTCGGATCTCGTGATGGTGCGCGAGCGCGCCATCGATTTCACGGGCGGGCGCTTCAACACCCGCGCGCGCGAATCGCACAGCGTGATCATCGGCCCGCTCGCGCGGACGCTGAATGCGCTCGCGATCCGCATGGAACGGCTGATCGCCGCGCAGCGCGATCTGACCAACGGTATCTCGCACGAGCTGCGCACGCCGCTCGCGCGCGTGCGTTTCGCGCTCGAAATGCTGCGCGAGCCGGGTTCCGCGGCCGAATACCAGGCGGCGCTCGAGAGCATCGCGCAGGACGTGACCGAGCTCGAGGAACTGATCGACATGAGCCTCACGTTTGCACGGCTCGAATACAGCTCGCTGCAGTCGAACCTCGAGATGACGGCCCCCGTCGCGTGGTTCGAGCATCAGGTCAACGATGCGCAACTGCTGTATCCGGAACGGGCGATCGACGCGCACATCGCGATCGCGTCGGACCTGCGCGTGAAGATGGACCGGCGGCTGATGTCGTACGCGATGCGCAACCTGTTGCGCAACGCGAGCAAGTACGCGAAATCGCGGATCGTCGTCGGGATTTCGCTCGTGCACGGCAACATCGGGATCTTCGTCGAGGACGACGGCCCCGGCGTGCCGGAAAGCGAGCGCGAGCGCATCTTCGACGCATTCGTGCGCCTCGACCGCCGCACCGGCGGCTATGGCCTCGGCCTGTCGATCACGCGACAGGTACTGCATGCGCACAACGGCCGGATCGCGGTCGTCGATCCGGTCGAGCTCGGCGGCGCGCGCTTCGAGATCAGCTGGCCGGTCTAGCGAGACGCCGCACGCGCCCCAACCGTCGACAGCAGCAATCGCACGACAGCACGACAGCACACAGCCGCGCGCGCCGGATTCGGGCGCGTCGCCGGCCTTTCTCGCCGTACCTTTCCCGTCTCGATGCCTTCCCGCCGCGCCGTCGCATGACGATTCGTTTGCAGCGCGAGCGCACTTTGCATTACGATTGCAATTGCAACTATATGGGCGGGCCAGTCCGTGCAGGCGGAGGCGGGCGGCCCGCGACGCAGCAGTGAAGCCGGGGCCGCCATGATGGCCGCCCCCTTGTTCATGCATTCCTGTCCGGGTCATACATCATGCGGCTTTTGAATATCGTGTCTTCTCCTCGCGGCGCCAGGTCGGCTTCGATCGCGGTCGCCAATGCTTTTGTCGATGCGTACCGGAAGACGGGCGCAACGATCGACGTCGATACGCTGAATGTCTGGGAAGAAGATTTGCCGGATTTTGGCAGCGACGCGATCGGCGCCAAGTACAAGGGCGTCGCAAACGCGCCGATGGATGAGGCGGAACAGTCGATCTGGCGGCGCATCCAGTCGCTCGTGAAGCGCTTTCAGGAGGCGGACCGGATCGTCGTCGGCGTGCCGATGTGGAATTTCGGCTATCCGTACAAGCTCAAGCAACTGATCGATCTCGTCAGCCAGCGGAACATGCTGTTTACGTTCGACGGCACCGCCTACGCGCCGCTGCTGGAGATTCCGCGCGCGCTGGTCATCCATGTGCGCGGACAGAGCCAGGAGGCCGGCGCGGGCGCCGACAATCCCGGGTTCCGGCATCAGGCCGACTACATCGAATTCTGGTTGAGGTTCATTGGCGTGAGCGAGGTCAGAAGCCTGACCGTCGAACACACGTGGGGGGCGCGGGCCAGCGACAGCATCGAGCGGGCGCAAGCCCGGGCGGTCGCGATGGCCGCGGCGTTCTGATCCGGGCGCGCGGCGCGACGGATGGGCGGATGCCGCCGAAGCGGCATCCGCATACGCTCATCAATACGTGCGGCCGAGCTGCAGGTAGAAGTTGCGACGGCCGCCGGGCGCGAGCGCCACGCCGATGTAGACGGGCCCGAACGCGGTCGACAGGCTCGTGAAGAACGTATAGCTCTGCTTGAGGGCGCCGCCGCCGATCTGCTGGCCGCTCGACCAGACGTTGCCGACTTCCGCGCTGGCGCCCACCGACAGCGCCTTGACCGGCGACGCGTTGAACGTCATCAGCTGGTTCATGTAGGTCACCTGCGCGTACGCGAGCTCGTTGCCGTTCAACTGGTCGGCCGCATACGCGGACAGATGCTGGAAGCCCCCGAGCGTGAAGTTGAACGCGTTGATCAGGTTGGTGCCGCCGATGCTCTTGCCGCCTTCGATCGTCGCGCTGACGCTGTGCCGGCCGAACTGCTGTGCCACCATCGCCTTGCCGTAGATCTCGGTGTAGGGCGCGTTGGACGTATCGCCGAACGACTCCGCGGACTGACTGTTGTGCGACCACAGCGAGCGTTCGATGCGGAATTCGGTGTAGTAACCCTTGCGCGGGAACATCGGATCGTCGAGCTGATCGATGACGAGCCGTGCGCGCGCGGTCAGCGCCTGCGACGTGAAGCTCGGCCAGACCAGGCTCGTGCTGCCGTCGTCGGACTGGAGCGGCAGGTTGTAGTTCGGCGAGCCGTGCCCGGTCACGTAGCCGAGACCGATCCGGAAATCGCCGAGCCGCGCGATTGGCAGGCCGAAGTCGATCCCGGTGCGCGTCGTCTGCATCAGATACTGGTTCAGTTTCACATCGCCGCTGTCGTCATACAGGTTCGCGTAGCGGCGCTGGTATTCCGCGTACGGCGACAGATAGACGCCATAGGCCATCGACAGCGGCTGGCGGAACTCGATGCGCGCGGATTGCAGGTCGCTGCCGATCGTCGTGTCCGCGCGGAATTCGAGCCCCGAATCGGTGAGCCACGGCCGCCGGTAGCCGACGTGCAGGCGGAAACCGCCCTCATCGGTCGAGCTGCTCGACATGCCGAGCCCGAACAGCAGGAAATTCGGCCCCCAGTATTTCTCGCGCGCGTTGATTTCGAGCACGTTGTCGTCGCCGTGGCTCACGATCTGCTGCGTGACGCTTTCGAAGTTGCCGCCCGTCGTCAGCCCGAGCAGGTCCTGGCTGACTTCCTGCGGATCGTAGATGTCGCCGGGCTTCACGTGCAATGCGTTGCTGACGACCCGCTTCGGCACGCCGCCGCTCGTCTGGATCTCGATGCGCGTGATCCGGATCGGCGGCGGCAGCGGCTGCGCGTGGGCCGAACGGTACGCCGCGTACTGTTCCGGCGTGAGCGCGAAGCGCTGCAGTTTCGGCAGCGCCGCGGTCGCGGCGGCCGCGCCGGCGGCGATCGCCTGCTTCGCGTTCTGGAAGTCGGTGAACGCGAGCGAGCCGAGGTCCGGCGTGAGCAGCACGTCCTGCGCGTCGAGCTGCTTGCGCTGCGCGGTCACGTTCTGGCGGATCAGGATGCCGACCATCTGCTGCATCACGTCGGCGGGCGATGCGAGCGCATCGAGCGGGCGCAGTTGCGAGCCGATGTCCACCGCGATCACGACGTTCGCGCCCATCTGCCGCGCGGTGTCGACCGGCAGGTTGCTGACGAGCCCGCCGTCCACGAGCGCGCGCCCGTTGATCTCGGCGGGCGCGAACAGGCCCGGCATCGCCATGCTCGCGCGGATCGCGAGCGGCAGCGAGCCGTGGTCGAGCACCACCATCTGGCCCGTCTGCAGGTCGGTCGCGACCGCGCGGTACGGGATCGGCAGGCGGTCGAACGGCTGGTTGGTCGGCACGGCGGCTGTCCAGTTCGCGAGCAGCGCCTGCAGCCGGTTGCCCTGAACGAGACCGACCGGCGCCTTCACGCCGTTCTTGCCGAAGCCGAGCGTCAGCCCGTTGATGTACAGGCGTTCGTCTTCCCGGCTGGTTTGCGGCAGGTCCGCGCGGTCCGTCACGTCGAACGCGATGTCCGCGAGGTTGACCTCCGACAGCCGCTTCTGCATCTCGCCGGCAGCCATGCCGCTCGCGTACAGGCCGCCCACCACGGCGCCCATGCTGGTGCCCGCGATGCAGTCGATCGGGATGCGGTTGTCCTCCAGGACCTTCAGGACCCCGAGATGTGCGTAGCCGCGCGCGCCGCCGCCGGACAGCACGAGACCGATCGACGGCCGGCCGGCCGGGCCGCCGTCGGCCTCGCAGGTGTGCGCGGATGCGGCGGGCGGGGCAGCCGGCGCGCTGGCGGCGCTGGCCTGGGCAGCGGCGGATTCGGCGGCCGGCAGCGGTTGTGCTGCGACCGTGCAGCACCAGAAGGCGACGAGCGTCGTGCAAAGCGGGCGCACCCGCGCCCAGCGGAAGGAAACGGTCGCTGTCATGGTGGAAATACCTGGCGTGATCGGGCGTCTGAGGCCTGCCGGGAGCAGGCAAGACCGAGAGATTACCGTGTTTTACAGACACCATGCGAGAGGCTGTTGCGTAGCGGGAGGCGTCCGGACCGGCATTTTTGACAATTTCGTCGCGAAATAATCATCGGAATTGCCTAAAGTATCGGAACGATTTGCCGCTAAGGCCTTGATGGGGCTGCATGAACGCGCTGCGGAAATGCGGCGCGGCTGTCCTGGTTCGTTCGCTTACAAAGGTTTGATATGTCGACACCGCTGTTCGGAAAGTTGTTTGCGCAACCCGTTGCGATCGACCCTGGAACGGCGAGTACGCGGATTTATACGCACGAACGCGGCGTGGTGCTGAACCAGCCGTCGGTCGTCTGCTTCCGCAAGGCCGGTGCGACCGATGCGCGGCCGACGCTCGAGGCCGTCGGCGAGCTCGCGAAGGCGCTGCTCGGCCGCGAACCGGGGCATCTCGAAGCCGTGCGGCCGATGCGGCACGGCGTGATCGCCGATGCGCACGCGGCCGAGCAGATGATTCGCAGCTTCATCGACATGTCGCGCACGCGTTCGCGCTTCGGCCGCCGCGTCGAAGTCACGTTGTGCGTGCCGTCCGACGCGACCCCCGTCGAGCGCCGCGCGCTCCGCGAGGCCGCGTTCGCGGCGGGTGTATCGGAGGTCGAACTGATCGAGGAATCGCTGGCGGCCGGGCTCGGCGCAGGCCTGCCGGTGACCGAGCCGGTCGGATCGATGGTCGTCGATATCGGCGGCGGGACGACCGAGGTCGCGGTGATCGCGCTCGGCGGCATCGTCTACCGCGAGGCGATTCGCGTCGGCGGCAACCAGTTCGACGCGGCGATCGTCAACCACGTCCGCAACCTGTATGGCGTGCTGCTCGGCGAGCAGACGGCCGAGCACGTGAAGAAGACGATCGGCTCGGCTACCAGCGCGGTGCCGCGCACCTCGACGCGCGCGGTCGGGCGCAGCATCGGCGACGGCCTGCCGCGCTCGATCGAGCTGTCCAACCACGATGTGGCGGACGCGCTGGCCGCGCCGCTCAAGCAGGTGATCGGCGCGGTGAAGTCGGTGCTGGAAAATGCGCCGGCCGAGCTCGTGACCGACATCGCGCATCGCGGCGTGGTGCTGACGGGCGGCGGCGCGCTGCTCGCGGATCTCGAACGCCTGCTGTACGACGAGACGGGGCTCGTCGCCCGGATCGCCGACGAGCCGGCCACCTGCGCGGTGCGCGGCGCCGGCGAGGCGATGGGGCGGCTCGCGATGTGCCCGGTCGACTGATTCGGGCCGTGCCGGGCCGTGCAGCGCGGCGCGGCCATGCATCTTCTTTCGATCTCCGTATTGCCTGCCCGCTTCGCCGGGCACGCTGTTCCGGTCGACCTGCCGGAAGGCCGGCTGCCGTCCGGCATCGGTCCGTCGCGTGGACACCCGATTGCGCACCGTGCTAGCGTTACGCGCCCGTCCGGGGCCGGGCAAGCCGATCCGCCCGACGACCTGAGAGACCGAAAACCTTGAAAAACCACACCAAACGGGGCTTGTTTGCCCGAGCAGGCCGCCTGCTGGCCGTCATCGCGTGCCTCTGGGTTGCCGCGGCCATCGCGCTCGTTGCGTACGGGATGCGGATGCCGAGCGAGCCGGCCGATGTCGCGGTGATTTTCGGCAACGCGCTCGACGAGACCGGCGCGCCGAAGCCCGTGCTCGCCGCCAGGCTCGACGTCGGCGTGCGCTGCTACCGCACCGGGCAGTGCCCGGCGTTCCTCGTCAGCGGCGCGATCGACGGCCCCGGGCTGAACGAGGCGACCGCGATGCGCGACTATCTCGTGGCGCGCGGCGTGCCGGCCGACCGGATCGCCGTCGACGACCAGGGCGACAACACGCTGGCGACTGCGCAGCACACGCTCGCGTACCTGCAGGCGCACCGCCTGTCGCGCGTGCTGATCGTCAGCCAGTATTACCACCTCGCGCGGGTGCGTCTCGCGTTCGAGCGCGTCGGCATTGCACGGGGGAACATCTCCGCCGCGTATCCGGGCCGTTTCCAGTTGCGCGATATCTATTCGAGCTGGCGCGAAGTGCCGGCCTACGCCGTGTATGCGGTGCGGTTGTGGGTGAATCCCGATGCGAAGCCCGTCTCGTTCCGGCCGATGCTTTATCTGATGAGCCTGTTTTCGTAACGCGCTGCGGTGTTTCGATCGACGTGATCGGATAAATGCCGGATATTTTTTATTTGGTCTGATGAATGCCCGGGGATTATCTTGTTCCGATACTTCCCGGGTGTGAAGATATTGCGCCGCAAAAACACGAATGATAATCAATTTTATGTTGGTGTTTTCGCGGGACAATTAATTACATTGGTTTTTAGAAAGATTTAAATTGGCTGACAAGGGGCGTAAGAAATTACCTGTTTGAAATGCGCCGATAAGTAAAAAATGCACGCCCGCCAAGCCCCGGCCCCGCGGGGAAAAGATCGACTGGAAAAGCCTGTTTTTTTGAACTAGCCTTGTCTGACAAAAAGCAGGGCGGTAATCAAATCAACCAGAAAGTCGCTGCAGAAAAACAGGGGCCATCGACATGTCATTCGACTAGTTTCGCGCCTGCCTTCCGGGGCAATTCACGATTCGTTCATGAATAAGCCGACGTCGCATCGCGACAGCCGGGGTGCACGCTTTTGTCCGCAGGTTTTCTGCTGCCGGCCGTTCGACTTCACGGTAATGCCAATTCCAATAACGAGCCAATAACGAGGAAAAGCATGAATCTTGCGCGTTCAAAAAAAGCCGGCGAGCCGTTTCCGAGAATCCTGTTGCCGACGGGCGTTTTCCTGGCGCTGTCCGGCGCCGGTATCGTGCCCGCCCATGCGTCCTGCACCACGGCGGGCACCACGGTGACCTGTTCCGGGGTCGCCAACCCGCTTGCGCCCAGCTACTCGAACAGCGCGAACAACATCCACGCGACCGTCAACGCCGGGGCGAGCCTTGGCGTGCTGCTCGGCGTCGGCGGCACTGCGCTGTCGCTGACGGGAAACAATACCCAGCTGACCAACAACGGCACGATCGACCCGTCGGCGCTCGGCCTCGGCCTCGGCGTGCTGTCGAGCGGCACGGTGATCGGCAACTCGGCGGCGAGTGCCGGCACCAACGTCATCAACAACGGCACGATGAACGGCTCGACCGGTGTGGCGATCAGCGGCGTGACCGGTATGGCGCTGTCGGTCCAGAACGGCACGGGCGGCACGACGACGATCAACAACACCGGCACGATCGGCTCGACGCCGCTGATCGGTGCGACGCTCGTCGGTGCGGACGCGCCCGTGGTTGCCGCGTACGGCGGTGCCACGGTGAACATGACGAACAGCGGGACGATCACCGGCCGCGTGTCGCTCGGTTCGAACGGCACGCCCGGCGCGGGCAACACGTTCGTCAACTCCGGCACGATCAACGGCAGCGTGTCGATGGGGGCGAACAGCACGAACTCGTTCACCGCGGTGACGGGTTCGTCGGTCAACACGGCGGGTGGCACCGGTGGCGGGTTCAACATCACGATCGGCCCGGTCACGCTCGGCATCGCGACGACGGGCACGGTCGACGGCGGCGCGGGCGGCGACAACACGCTCAAGCTGCAGCAGGGCGCCGCCGCGAACGGCACGATCGCGGCCAACAACTACATCAACTTCAATCACCTGAACGTCCAGAGCGGCAGCTGGACGATCAACGGGGCGTCGACCGCGCAGGATGCGACCTTGTCGGGTGGCGTCGCGATCATCGGCAACAACGCATCGCTCGGCACCGGCACCATCACGGCCACCGGCGGCGCGCTGCAGGCGGGCACGGCCGGGCTCAACGTCAGCAACAACGTGGACCTCGGCGCGGGCGGCCTGACGGTGCAGGGCTCGACCGGGCTCACGCTGTCGGGCACGGTGTCGGGCGGCGGCGCGCTGACGAAGAACGATGGCGGCACGCTGACGCTGTCGGGCGCGAACAACTACACGGGCGGTACGAACCTGAACGCCGGTGGCCTCGTGGTCGGCAACAACGCGGCGCTCGGCACCGGTGCGCTGAACGTCAACGGCTCGGCCTCGCTCGACACGAGCGCGAACACCACGCTCAACAACACCGTCAATCTCGCGACGGGCACGACACTGACGGTCGCCGGCAGCAACAATCTCGGGCTGGCCGGCTCGATCAACGGCAACGGCGGCCTCGTGAAGAATGGCGCGGCGACGCTGACGCTGAGCGGCGCGAACACCTACACCGGCAACACGACGATCAACAGCGGCACGCTCGCGCTCGGCGCGGGCGGGAGCCTCGCGGCAAGCGGCACGGTGAACCTGAGCGGTGCCGGCGCGACGTTCGACATGAGCAATGCATCGGGCACGCAGACGATCGGCGCGCTGGCCGGCGCGGCCGGGACGAACGTGAACCTCGGTAGCAATTCGCTGACGCTGGACGGTAGCGGCAATGCGACGTACGCCGGCACGATCGGCGGTGTGGGCGGCGTCACGCTCGCGGGCACCGGCACGCAGACGCTGTCCGGGGCGAACGTGTACGTGGGCGGCACGAACCTGAACGGCGGCAACCTCGTGGTCGGCAGCAATACGGCGCTTGGCCTTGGCGCGCTGAACGTCAACGGCCCGGCGTCGCTCGATGCGACCACCAACGTGTCGCTCGCGAACGGCGTCAACATCGCCACCGGCACGACGCTGACGCTCGCCGGCAGCAACAATCTCGGCATCGGCGGCACGGTCTCCGGCAACGGCGGTCTCGTGAAGAACGGCGCGGCGACGGTGACGCTGTCCGGCGCAAACCACTACACGGGCGGGACGACGCTGAATGCCGGCGGCCTCGTCCTCGGCAACAACGCGGCGCTCGGCACCGGTGCGCTGACCGTTGGCGGCGCGGCGACGCTCGATACGACCACGAACCTGTCGGTGAACAACGGAGTCAACCTCGCCACCGGTTCGACGCTGACACTCGGCGGCAGCAACGCGCTCACGCTGAACGGCGGCATCACCGGCGCAGGCGGTCTCGTGAAGAACGGCGCGGCGACGACGACGTTGACGGCCGCGAACACCTACACGGGCGGCACGACGATCAATGCGGGCACACTGGCGCTCGGCGCAGGCGGCAGCCTGGCGGCGACGGGCGCGGTGAACCTGGCCGGCGCGGGCGCGGCGCTCGACCTGAGTGCTGCCACGAGCGCGCAATCGATCGGCGCGCTGTCGGGTGTCGCGGGGACGAACGTGAGCCTCGGCACGAATGCGCTGACGCTCGGCGGCACCGCGAGCGGCACCTTCAGCGGCGCGATCGGCGGCAGTGGCAGCCTGACACTGGCCGGCACCGGCACGCAGACGCTGAACGGCGCGAGCACCTACTCGGGCGGCACGAACCTGAACGCCGGCAGCAGCGTGATGCTCGGCAACAATACGGCGCTCGGCACGGGCGCGCTGAACGTCGCAGGCACGGCAACGCTCGACACGAACGCGAGCCTGTCGGTCGCCAACGCGGTCAATCTTGCGAACGGTTCGACGCTGACGCTAGGCGGCAGCAATGCGCTCGCACTGAACGGCGGCATTTCCGGCGCGGGCGGTCTCGTGAAGAACGGCCCGGCGACCACGACGCTGACGGGCACGAACACGTACACGGGCGGCACGACGATCAACGCGGGCACGCTGGCGGTGGGCGCGGGCGGCAGCCTGGCGGCGACGGGCGCGGTGAACCTCGCCAACGCGGGCGCGGCGCTCGACCTGAGCACGGCGACCAGTGCCCAGACGATCGGCGCGCTGTCGGGTGTCGCGGGGACGATCGTCAACATGGGCGGCAACGGGCTGACGCTGGGCGGGACCGCCAGCGGCACCTTCAGCGGCGTGATCGGCGGGGCGGGCAGCCTGACGCTGGCCGGCACCGGCACGCAGACACTGACGGGCGCAAACGTCTATACGGGCGGCACGAACCTGAACAGCGGGGGTCTGTTGCTCGGCAACAGCGGGGCGCTCGGCGGTGGCGCGCTGAACGTCAGCGGCGCGGCGACGCTCGACACGACCGCGAGCCTGTCGGTTAACAACGCGGTCAACCTCGGCACGGGTGCGACGCTGACGCTCGGCGGCAGCAACGCTCTCACGCTGAACGGCAGCATCACCGGTGCGGGTGCCCTCGTGAAGGACGGCGCGGCGACGACCACGCTGACGAGCGCGGCCAACTACACGGGCGGCACGACGATCAACGCAGGCACGCTGGCGCTCGGTGCCGGCGGCAGCCTGGCGGCGACGGGCGCGGTGAACGTGGCCGGCGCGGGCGCGACGCTCGACCTGAGCGGCGCGACGGGCGCGCAGACGATCGGCGCACTGAACGGTGTCGCCGGCTCTGCTGTGAACCTCGGCGGCAACGGGCTGACGCTGAGCGGGACCGCCAGCGGCAATTTCGGCGGGACGATCGGCGGCACCGGCGGCCTGACCGTGGCCGGCACGGGCACGCAGACGCTGTCCGGCGCGAACACCTACACGGGCGGCACGACGATCAACGGCGGCAGCACGCTGGCACTCGGCGCGGGCGGCAGTCTCGCGGCGACCGGTACGGTGAACCTCGTCGGTGCGGGCGCGACGTTCAATCTGGGTGGCGCATCGGGCGCGCAGACGATCGGCGCGCTGACCGGGGTGGCCGGCACGAACGTGAGCCTCGGCGCGAACGCGCTGACGTTGAGCGGCAGCACCAACGGCACGTTCGGCGGCGTGATCGGTGGCACGGGCAGTGTGACGTTCGCGGGCACGGGCACGCAGACGCTGACGGGCGCGAACACGTACACGGGCGGCACGACGGTCGGTGCCGGCGGGACGCTGGCGCTGGGTGCGGGCGGCAGCCTGGCCGCAACGGGCGCGGTGAATCTCGCCGGTGCAGGCGCGACGTTCAACCTGAGCGGCGCATCGGGCGCGCAGACGATTGGCGCGTTGAACGGCGCGGCCAGCACGAACGTGAACCTCGGTGGCAACGGGCTGACGTTGAGTGGAACCGCCAGCGGCACGTTCGGCGGCGCGATCGGCGGTACCGGTGGCGTGACGTTCGCAGGCACCGGCACGCAAACACTGACGGGCGCGAACACCTACACGGGCGGCACGACGATCGACGCTGGCAGCACGTTGGCGCTGGGCGCGGGCGGCAGCCTCGCATCGGGCAGTGCGGTGAATCTGGCCGGCACGGGCGCGACCTTCAACCTGAGTGGTGCGACGGGCGCGCAGACGCTCGGCACGCTGAGCGGCATCGCCGGCACGAACGTGAATCTCGGCGCGAATGCGCTGACGCTGAACGGCAGCACCAACGGCACGTTCGGTGGTGCGATCGGCGGCACCGGTGGTGTGACATTCGCCGGCACCGGCACGCAGACGCTGACGGGCGCGAACACGTACACGGGCGGCACGACGATCAACGGCGGCAGCACGTTGGCGCTGGCGGCGGGCGGCAGCCTCGCGTCGGGCGGCGCAGTGAATCTCGCAGGTACTGCGGCGACGTTCAACCTGAGCGGCGCATCGGGCGCACAGACGATCGGCGCGTTGAACGGCGCGGCCGGGACGAACGTGAACCTCGGTGCGAATGCGCTGACGTTGAGCGGGACTGCCAGCGGTACGTTTGGCGGTGCGATCGGCGGCACCGGCGGTGTAACGTTTGCGGGTACTGGCACGCAGACGTTGACGGGTGCGAACACGTACACGGGCGGCACGACGATCAACGGCGGCAGCACGTTGGCGCTGGGGGCGGGCGGCAGCCTCGCGTCGGGCAGTGCGGTGAATCTCGCCGGCGTGGGGGCGACGTTCAACCTGAGCGGTGCGACGGGTGCGCAGACACTCGGCACGCTGAGCGGTGTCACTGGCACGAACGTGAACCTCGGCGGCAACGGGCTGACGCTGAGTGGAACCGCCAACGGCACGTTCGGCGGTGCGATCGGCGGCACGGGTGGCGTGACGTTCGCGGGCACGGGCACGCAGACGCTGACGGGCGCGAACACCTACACGGGCGGCACGACGATCAACGGCGGCAGTACGTTGGCGCTGGGTGCGGGCGGCAGTCTCGCATCGGGCAGCGCGGTGAATCTGGCCGGCACGGGCGCGACCTTCAACCTCAGCGGCGCGTCGGGCACGCAGACGCTCGGTGCGCTGACCGGCGCGGCCGGCACGAACGTGAACCTGGGCGCGAATGCGCTGACGTTGAACGGCAGCGGCAACAACACGTTCGGCGGGACGATCGGCGGCACGGGCAGTGTGACGTTCGCGGGCACCGGCACGCAGACGCTGACGGGCGCGAACGCCTACACGGGCGGCACGACGATCAACGGCGGCAGCACGTTGGCGCTGGGGGCAGGCGGCAGCCTCGCATCGGGCAGCGCGGTGAATCTGGCCGGCACGGGCGCGACGTTCAACCTGAGCGGCGCATCGGGCGCACAGACACTCGGCGCATTGAACGGCGCGGCCGGCACGAACGTGAATCTCGGCGCGAACGCGCTGACCTTGAGCGGAACCGCCAGCGGCACGTTTGGCGGTGCGATCGGCGGCACGGGTGGCGTGACGTTCGCGGGCACCGGGACACAAACGCTGACGGGTGCGAACACCTACACCGGCGGCACGACGATCGGCACCGGCAGCACGCTGGCGTTGGGCGCGGGCGGCAGCCTCGCATCGGGTAGCGCGGTGAATCTCGCCGGTGCGGGCGCCACGTTCAACCTGAGCGGCGCGACGGGCGCGCAGACACTCGGCACGCTGAGCGGTGTCACTGGCACGAACGTGAACCTCGGCGGCAACGGGCTGACGCTGAGTGGAACCGCCAACGGCACGTTCGGCGGTGCGATCGGCGGCACGGGTGGCGTGACGTTCGCGGGCACGGGCACGCAGACGCTGACGGGCGCGAACACCTACACGGGCGGCACGACGATCAACGGCGGCAGTACGTTGGCGCTGGGTGCGGGCGGCAGTCTCGCATCGGGCAGCGCGGTGAATCTGGCCGGCACGGGCGCGACCTTCAACCTCAGCGGCGCGTCGGGCACGCAGACGCTCGGTGCGCTGACCGGCGCGGCCGGCACGAACGTGAACCTGGGCGCGAATGCGCTGACGTTGAACGGCAGCGGCAACAACACGTTCGGCGGGACGATCGGCGGCACGGGCAGTGTGACGTTCGCGGGCACCGGCACGCAGACGCTGACGGGCGCGAACGCCTACACGGGCGGCACGACGATCAACGGCGGCAGCACGTTGGCGCTGGGGGCAGGCGGCAGCCTCGCATCGGGCAGCGCGGTGAATCTGGCCGGCACGGGCGCGACGTTCAACCTGAGCGGCGCATCGGGCGCACAGACACTCGGCGCATTGAACGGCGCGGCCGGCGCGAGCGTCAATCTCGGCGCCAATGCGCTGACGTTGAACGGTAGCGGCAACGGCAGCTTCGGCGGGACGATCGGCGGGGCGGGCGGCGTGACGATCGCCGGCACCGGTATTCAGACGCTGACGGGGGCGAACACCTACACGGGCGGCACGACGATCGCGGCCGGCGGCGCGCTGCAACTCGGCAACGGCGGCACGTCGGGCAGCGTCGCCGGCAATGTCGTCGACAACGGCGCGCTGATCGTCAATCAATCCGGCAACGTGACGATGGCAAGCGTGCTGTCCGGTGCGGGTTCGCTGACGCAGGCCGGTAGCGGGCAACTGACGTTGACCGGCACCAGCACGCTGAGCGGCCCGACCACGGTCAGCGCGGGCACGCTCGCCGTCAACGGTTCGCTCGGCCAGTCGACCGTGACCGTGCAGAACGGTGCGACGGTCACGGGCACCGGCACGATCGGCGGCCTCGTGGTGCAGGGCGGTGCGACAGCGGCCGCGCCGCAGCCGGGCGCGGCGCTGAACGTCGGCGGCAACGTCACGTTCCAGCCGGGCTCGACGTTCCAGGTCGCGGCCTCGCCGCAGCAAAGCGGCAGCCTCGCGGCGGGCGGCACGGCGACGCTGAACGGCGGTACCGTGCAGGTGCTCGCGAACCAGAGCGGCTACCAGCCGAGCACGACCTACACGATCGTGACCGCGGCGTCGGGCGTGCAGGGCGCGTTCAGCCAGGTGAATGCGAACTACGCGTTCCTCGCGCCGACGCTCAGCTACGACCCGAATCACGTGTACCTGCGGCTGGTCGAGAACGGCACGTCGCTGCCCGACGTCGCGACGACGCCCAACCAGCGCTCGGTCGCGACCGCGCTCGGCGGGCTCGGCGCCGGCAACCCGCTGTACGACGCGGTGCTGACGACCGACGTGGCCACCGCACGCCGCGCCTACGGGCTGCTCGACGGCGAACTGCAGGCGAGCCTGAAGAGCATGCTGCTGCTCGACAGCCGCTACGTGCGCGACGCGGTGACCGATCGCGTCCGCCAGGGCCTCGCGCCCGGATCGGGCCCGCTCGCCGCGCTGTCGTCGGGCGGCGCAGCCTTGTGCGGCGACAACACGGCCGGCGCGGTCGACCCGACGCTGCGGCCGGAGCGCCGGATCGGCTCGCGCGAGGGCTGCTACGGCGGTACGCCTTACCAGCCGGTCGTCTGGGGGCAGGCGTTCGGCGGCCGCAGCCGGCTCACCGGCGACGGCAACGCGTCGACGATCAACCGCAGCATGACGGGCTTCATCGCCGGTGCCGACATGGCGCTCAACGACAAGTGGCGGGCGGGTCTGGCCGCGGGTGTCACGCACAGCTCGCTCGACAACGACCAGAGTTCGTCGGCGTCGGTGAACAGCTACTACCTGTCGCTGTACGGCGGCGCGCAGTACGGTGCGCTCGGTGTGCGCGGCGGCGCGTCGTACACGTGGTACCGGATCAACAGCGACCGCTCCCCGGGCTTCGCGGGCTTCTCCGATCACGACTCGGCCGGCTACGACGCGAATTCGGCGCAGGTGTTCGGCGAAGTCGGCTACGCGCTGCCGGTCGGGCCGGTGGCGATCGAACCGTTCGCGGGCCTCGCGTATGTGAACCTGCATACCGACGGCTACTCGGAAACCGGTGGCGCGGCCGCGCTGCGTGCCGGCGGCGAGACGACCCACGTCGGCTTCTCGACGCTCGGTTTGCGCGCGGCGTCGCAGCTCGGCGCGATCGCGAGCGGCACGTTCACCGCGCGCGGGACGGTCGGCTGGCGGCATGCGTTCGGCAACGTGCGGCCGTCGTCGGCGTTCACGTTCGCGAACGGCGGGACGTCGTTCCAGGTATCGGGCGTGCCGATTGCTCGCGACAGCGCCGTGCTCGAGGCCGGCATCGACGCGAACATCACGAAGCGCCTGACGCTCGGCGTCACGTACAGCGGCCAGTACGGCAGCGGCGTGCGCGACAACGCGATCCTCGGCAACATCCTGTGGAAGTTCTGACCGGCGCCTGACGTGCCTGCGCGATGCCCCGCGGCGACGACCCTGTCGCAGGGCATCGCGTCTTTTTCGTCGCTGCGCACGTCCCCCGTTCTGTCCTATCCTGTGCGAAACACGCGACGCGCCGCGCGTTGCGACCCGACACAGGAGCATCGATGCCGAATCACGCTGAAGCCACGACGACCCAGGCGCCGCAAGCCGCGCCTGCTGCCCCGACCCCAGCGTCGGTCCCCGCATTCATCGCGCCCGAAGCCGATCCGCAGGCACTGGCGCGCAACAACCAGTACGTCCTGAAATCCGGTGACGCGTTCGTGGTCAGCGATGCGCTCGGCGACATCGGCGGTCACGACGACGGCCTGTTCGTCGACGACATGCGCGTGCTGTCGACGTGGCGCCTGACCTTCGGCGGCCGCGCGCCGTCGCTGCTGTCGGGTGCGACGAGCGCCGACAACGCATCGTTCACCGCACACCTGACGAACCGCCCGCTGCCGCCGCTCGGCGGCCACGAAACGCCGGAAGGGGTGATCCACATCGAGCGGATGCGCGTGCTCGCGGGCGACGTGCTTTACGAGGCGCTGACGCTGACGAACTACGGCGCGAGCGAAGCCGAGGTGCCGCTGTCGCTGTCGTTCGCGGCCGATTTCAAGGACATGTTCGAGGTGCGCGGCACGCAGCGCCCGAAGCGCGGCACGGTCGTTGCTCCGCGCGTCGACGCGGGTGCGGTGCGGCTGCGCTACGACGGCCTCGACCGTGTCGAGCGCAACGTGACCGTGCATTTCTCGCCGGCGCCCGACGCGCTGTCGGTCGATCGTGCCGACTACACGTTGACGATCGCCGCGCAGGCCTGCGTGTCGATCTACCTGACCGTCGATGCGACGCTCGGCCCGGTGCATGCGGAAGCACCGGGGTGCGGCCGGGTCGCGCTGCGTACCGCGCTCGTCGGCGTGCACCGCGAAATGCGCGCGCGACGCGAATCGATGGCGCGCGTGAACACCGGCAATCCGCTGTTCGACGCGTGGCTCGACCGTTCGCTCGCGGATCTCGGGTTGCTCACGACACAGCTGGACACGGGGCCGTACCCGTATGCGGGCATTCCGTGGTTTTCCACGCCGTTCGGCCGCGATGCGGTGATCACGTCGCTGCAGATGCTGTGGCTGCAGCCGTCGCTCGCGCGCGGCGTGCTGCGGTTCCTGGCCGAGCACCAGGCGCGCGAGACGTCCGCATTCCGCGACGCGGAGCCCGGCAAGATCATGCACGAGTTCCGCCGCAGCGAGATGGCCGCGACGGGCGAAGTGCCGTTCGCGTTGTACTACGGCGGTGTCGATACGACGCCGCTGTTCATCGTGCTCGCGGGCGCGTATGTCGAACGCACCGGCGACGATGCGCTGATCGACGAGCTGTGGCCCGCGCTCGAGCGCGCGGCGCAATGGGTGATCGACAAGTGCGACCGCAATCCTTACGGACTGCTCGATTATCAGCGCACGTCGGAGCGCGGCCTCGCGAACCAGGGCTGGAAGGACAGCCACGATTCGGTGTTCCACGCGGACGGCCGCTTCCCGGACGGGCCGATCGCGCTCGTCGAAGTGCAGGCGTATGCGTGCGCGGCGCTCGATGCGATGTCGATGTGCTCGCACCGGCGCGGCCACGCGGCCGACGCCACGCGCTACGCGTTGCGCGCGAAGACGCTGCGCGAACAGGTCGATGCGCTGTTCTGGATGCCGGAAGGCGATTTCTACGGCATCGCGCTCGACGGTCATGGCGACCTGTGCCGCGTGTTCGCATCGAACGCGGGCCACCTGCTCGCGTTCGGGCTGCCCGATGCCGAGCGCGGCGCGGCGGTCGCCGGTGTGCTCGGCTCGGCACTGTTCCAGACGGGCTGGGGTATCCGCACGCTCGCGGCCGGCCAGCCGCGTTTCAACCCGATGGCGTATCACAACGGCTCGGTATGGCCGCACGACAATGCGCTGATCGCGCGCGGGCTGGCGCGCTACGGCGACAAGACGGCCGCGGTGAACCTGCTGCGCGCGCTGTTCGAGGCGGCGGTGAGCTTCGAGATGCGCCTGCCCGAGCTGTTCTGCGGGTTCCCGCGCCGGCGCGGCGAACCGCCGACCGCTTATCCGGTGGCCTGCCTGCCGCAAGCGTGGGCGGCCGGCGCGCCGTTCATGATGCTGCAGGCCTGCCTCGGCGTGAGCATCGACGCGTCGCGCCACGAGGTGCGGGTCGAGCGCCCGGCGCTGCCGGAAGGCGTCGACTGGCTGCGGATCGACGCGCTGCGCGTCGGCGACGAAACCGTGTCGCTCACGTTCCGCCGCGTCGACGGCCAGGTGGTCGCGTCGGCGGAGCAGCCGGGCCGCGTGAAGGTGGTCGCGGTGCTGTAACGTGGTGCTGCGCGAACGTTGCGCGATGTCGCGCCACGTTCGCGCGCAGCGGCATAGAATCGTGACATGACCCTTGAACGATGGCGGAGGTAGACGATGACGACCGACAACCGGCCCGACGACAGCGAGCACAAGCTCGAGAATCTGGAAGCGGCGGTCGACCACCTGCACAAGTCGATCGAATCGCAGAGCATCGCGGTCGGCGCGGCGAAGGGCATCCTGTTCAGCCTGATCGAAACGCTCGGCGCGCTGATCGGCGATCCCGACCTGCCCGAGCATGCACGCTCCGGCTACGAGGCGCTGCGCGACAAGGCGAGCGAATTGCGCGGCGGGCTTGACCGGCATTGATGCGCGGATGGCGCCGGCGCTTGCCGCACGGGCTGCGCCGGTGCTGCCCGATTCTGCAGAAGAAGCACAAAACCCCGTGCGCTCAATGAGTTAGGCGGCCGATGCGCAGGATATCCACAAGCTTGCCAACACAATCTGTGGAGAACCGGCCGGCCTCCGGCCGGGTGCGCGGCGCGGGCCGTGCGAAAGCGCGTGCGCTGCCACACGGTTGACCGTGTAAGGTTCGTGTATTGAATCCCCTTTTGTATCAGGGTGTTACGCGTCGCACGGGAATGATATCCACAGGTTTGCCAACATATTCTGTGGATAACTCGCAATCGATTGCGTCGTGACAGTTGAGGATCGGGCGTGCCGGAGGCCGGCGTGCGAAGCCCGTGCACACGGGCTGCCCGATGTCTGCGTCGGTGCGCTAATTCGTGCGCGATCAAGGGCTTAGGTCCCGGGTACCCAGGATATCCACATCCTTGCCAACACTTTCTGTGGACAAGCAGGGCCGTGTCATTCGGCCTGCGCAGTCTCGGCCGCTTCGGCCACGATCCAGTCGCGAAAGAGCGTCATGGCCGGTGTGAGCGGCTTCGACTTCAGCGAGGTGAGCCAGTAGCCGCCGGCGCACACGTCGATGTCGAGCGGCCGTGCGAGCAGGCCGAGCTGCAGTTCGCGCGCGAACATGCGCGCCGGCGCGAGCGCGACGCCCGCGCCCTGCATCGCGGCCTCGACCATCAGCCGCGACGAATCGAACACGGGACCGTTGACCGCCCACGGTGCGAGCTGCGCGGCCTCGAACCAGCCGAGCCATTCGTCGGTGCGGTACGAGCGCAGCAGCGTTTCGTTCGCGAGATCGGCCGGCTGCGCGAGGCGCCGCGCGATATCCGGCGCGCACAGCGCGGTGAGCGGCGCGTCGAGCAGGCGCTCGTTGCGCGTCGTCGGCCAGTTGCCTTCCCCGAAACGAATCGCGAAGTCGAGGCCCTCGGCGGCGAGATCGACGACGTTGTTGTTGGTTCGCAGCCGCAGCTCGACAAATGGGTGCGTATCGCCGAACTGCTTCAAGCGCGGCATTAGCCAGCCTATGGCAAAGGTGCCGACCACGCCGAGCGTCAACACCTCGCGGAAGCGCCCGCCGTCGAACTGCTTGAGCACCGTCTCGATGCGGCTGAACGCGTCGCTCAGTACCGGCAGCAGCGCGCGCCCCTCGTCGGTGAGCCCGAGGCCGCGCGGCAGCCGTATGAACAGCGTGCAGCCGAGCCGCTCCTCGAGCGAACGCACCTGCTGGCTGACCGCGGCCTGGGTCACGCTCAGCTCGAGGCCGGCGCGCGTGAAGTTCAGGTGGCGCGCCGACGATTCGAACGCGCGCAGCGCATTGAGCGGAAGATGAGGGCGGAGCTTAGTCATAAGAATTTCTATTGTCAGCGCTCAATTATCGTTGCTTGTCAGGTAACCGTAAAGTGTCGATAGTGCTGTCTCGCCGGCCGGGCGTTTTTATCACCTTTTCGCCTTCATTCCACCACAAGACAACCGACATGACCCATTCACCGAAACGTCGAACCCTGTTGCTGGCTGCCGCGACGGCGCCGCTCGTTTTGACCGCCACCGCGTGCGCGGCGCAGCAGACCGCCGCACCGGACCCGGCGAGCGAGGCCACCGCGGCGGCCGCGGCGGCCACGGCCGCCTGGCTCGATGCGGAGATGGTCGAGGCGCTGGCTGCGCTCGAACGCGACGCGGGCGGCCGTCTCGGCGTGTGCGCGATCGACACCGCGAGCGGCCGGCGCGCGGAGCATCGCGTCAACGAGCGCTTCCCGTTCTGCAGCACGTTCAAGGCGATGCTGAGTGCGGCGGTGCTCGCGCAGAGCGTCGACCGTCCGGCATTGCTGCAACAGCGCGTGACGTACGCAAAGGCCGACCTCGTCAACTATTCGCCGGTGACGGAGAAGCATGTCGATGCGGGCATGACGGTCGCCGCGCTGTGCGAGGCCGCGATCCAGTACAGCGACAACTCGGCCGCGAACCTGCTGATGAAGCTGATCGGCGGCCCGTCGGCCGTGACCGCCTACGCGCGCTCGATCGGCGACGATGCGTTCCGGCTCGATCGATGGGAGACCGAACTGAATACCGCGCTGCCGGGCGACCTGCGCGACACGACGACGCCCGCCGCGATGGCCGCGAGCATGCGCGTGCTGATGGTCGGCGAAGCACTGCCGGCCGCGCAGCGTGCGCAGCTCGTCACGTGGATGCGCGGCAACAAGGTCGGCGACAAGCGGATTCGTGCCGGCGTGCCGGCCGGGTGGAAGGTCGGCGACAAGACGGGCACTGGCGACTACGGGACGACGAACGACGCGGGTGTCATCTGGCCGGCGTCGGGCGCGCCGATCGTGCTGGTCGTGTACTACACGCAGGCGCGTGCCGATGCGAAGTCGAAGGACGACGTGATTGCCGGGGTCGCGCGCATCGTGGCCAAGGCGTTCGGTTGAGCAGGGCGGCGCGGCGTGCGTGACGAGATCCGCATGCACGCCGTGACTCTCTCGTGACCGGCGCATCGAAACGTTGTGCGATCAACGACTTAGGTCACGCATGCTCAGGATATCCACATGCTTGCCAACAAAAATTGTGGACAAGCCCGTGCGCGGCCGCATTCGGCGCGGCGCGGGCCGCCGTGCCGCGTTTGAAGCGGCGCGGACAAAGTCTTTCGGATCAAGCGCTTGCCTGCGGTATGCGCAGGCTATCCACACGCTTGCCAACAAAATCTGTGGACAAGCCGGTTCGCACGCGCGGAAGGCGCAACGTCACGTGGCGAACGGGTGTGTGAGCAACACTTTCCCGGCCGCGTGCCGCATTTGAAGCGGCGCGGACAAAGTCTTTCGGATCAAGCGCTTGCCCGGGGTATGCGCAGGCTATCCACATGCTTGCCAACACAATCTGTGGACAAGCCGCGCGGCCGCGATGGCGGCGGTCAGGGCTGCCGATCGTCGACGGTGGGCCAGCGCGCGAACGCGAACACCCACAACATGATGAAGTTCAGGACCGGGACGAACATCGTCAGGATCCACCAGCCTGAATGCCCGGTACGCCGCACGATGCGGACATACGGATAGATGACGACGGCGACGAGCACGAGTGAGACGACCCACTGCAACGCGGTGAAGTGTTCCATGGTCTTCCTCGGAGTGATGTGTCGTGGTACGGCACCGGCGGAACGGCCGGGCCGTCGAGCCGTCGCGCGCAGCCGGCGATGCGCGGCCGCGTGCGGCTCGCGTGATCTTGACGCGTGACGGGCGCGAGCGTCAAGGCGACGGTGGTGCGCTGCTGTTGCGCGGGATCGTCCGCCTGCGCGCCTGCCCGGGCCGCCTGTTGCCGCAACCGTGACGCCGCGCATGAACCGTAGCTCGATCAACGGGTTAGCGCAGGCTTGCGCAGGATATCCACAAGCTTGCCAACAAAATCTGTGGGTAAGTGGCGCCGCGCAGGGCGGGCACGTGTGCGCCGACTGCGGCGTGCATCGTCGTGGCGTCGTGACGCGAACTGCGGCGACGCGGCGGACGTGGCGGCCATCAACGGGGCCTCGTCTGCATCACGCGTGCCAAAGTCCATCGGATCAAGGGCTTAGCGTTGCGGTGCGCAGGATATCCACAAGCTTGCCAACATTTTCTGTGGAGAAGTCCGGGGGCGCGAGCGACGCGCAACACCCCCGCGAATGCCACGCGTTGCCTCGCTTCGGGCGTGCACTCACGCCGTGCAGATACCGGCCACGCCGACTTTCTGGAACAGGTGCGGGCTCGCGACCGCGGACGACGGATAGGCCGACAGCTTGGCGACGAACGCCGGATGCGTGAAGGCCGCGCGAAACGCTTCGGTCGATTCCCAGATCGCGTAGTTCAGGTAAGTCGGACTGTCGCCGAGCGCGCGATGCAGCTGGGTCGAGATGAATCCCGGCTGCTGCTTCATGAATTCGGCATCGTCCTTCCATACGGCGAGAAAGTCCGCTTCGTCGGCGGCGGCCAACGTGAACACGTTGACGAGGACGACCGGCTCCGCGTCGATCGCGATCTGTTGCTGGATCGGAAAGGCCGGATCCATCGGCTTGAAATGAGGCATGGGAACTCCTTCGGGTGAGGGGGGATTCAGCGCATCACGTCGGTGCATCGGCGCCATGCGCGCTGGACATCGCCGACAGGACGCGGATCGCCGCATCCAGGTCAGCCGAACTGAAGTCGCCGGCGATGTCGCGGACATGCTGTTGCCACTGCTCGACCACGGCCTGATAGGCCGCCTCGCCGCGAGGCGTCAGCGCGTACAAAGGGGAGCGCTTGTGCGCCGGGTTGGGCCGCGATTGCACCAGCCCTTCGTCGGTCAGCACGTTGATCTGTTTCAGCACGGCCTGCCGCGTGATGCCCATTGCGTCGGCGATCTGCGGGATGTTCGGGGTTTCCGGCGCCAGCGAGATGGCGCCCAGCACCTGCCAGCGCGCACTGGTCAGGCCGTGCGGCCCGGCAAAGGTGTTGCCCCATTCGATCAGCAGGCCGTTCAACCGGAATACGGACAGCGCGACGGCGGTCAACTTCGCGGATTTCGTCATGTTCGAGATGCGTGATGAATTGACAACTACTTTACGCAATGGACAACTGGTTGTCAATGTGAGGAATAAAAGTCACTGAACGAGGGCGGGTAGGTAAACTGGCGACGCGATCCGGCACCGGTAACAAGTGCCGCGATGTACCGCGCCGGATGGCAGGCCGACAATAAAGAACCTGGAGAGAAATCAGTGAGAACGATCTGGAAAACGATCGCCGTGACGTGGGTGGCGCTGGCATGCGGCACGCTTGCGCAGGCGTGCATCCCGGCCAGGTACGAGACCGCGTACTTCGGCAAGACCGAACGCATGAAAGACGAACTGCGCGACAAGGTGATCGACGACATCCGCGCCAATCACTACACGATCATCGAATCGAAAATCGGTTTGCTGTTCTTCCCGATCGTCAGGAAGGGCGACGGGGTCTACCTGGGCGCTGACCGGATCGCGACGGGGAGCGATTCGTTCTGGTACCTCGGGAATGGCTATTACCAGTTGAACGGTCAGCTCTATTTCATGGGTGAACACGTTGGCGCGTATCCGCTCAACGGTACCGTGATCGTTCACACCGAGGATCGGACCCGGCAAAGGCCGGACGACTATCCCAAGGGCCGCCTGTTCTGCGTCGTGAGGGAGCACGCCAGCATCCTCGAAACGTCGACCGGCCTGCAGGTCGAGCGGATCGTCACCGACAACTGATCCGGGCGCGGCGCGGCCCCCGGCTGGCGCATTTGCCGCGCACCCCTGACAAACCCTTTCCGATCAATGGCTTGATGCCGTTAATGGAAGGTTGTCCACAAGCTTGCCAACACAATCTGTGGAAAAGCCGTGCGTCGCCCGCGCGTCAGGCCGGCAGCGGAAAGCGCACGGTGACGGTCAGCCCGCGTCCGCCGCGCGTGGTGCCGAGCGCGACCGTCGCGCGATGCTGTTCGGCGATCCGCTTGACGATCGACAGCCCGAGCCCGCTGCCCGACGACGTGACGGCCTGCGCGCCCTCGCCGCGATAGAAGCGCTCCCACACGTCGGTGCGTTCGGCTTCCGGGATCCCGGGGCCGTCGTCGGCGACTTCGAGCACGGGCGTCGTGCCGTCGATCCGCGCGGACACGTCGACACGCGCGCCGTCGCCGGCATAGCGGATCGCGTTGTCGACGAGGTTGTTCAGCAGCACGCGCAGCGTGTCGGCATTGCCGGACGTCATCACGGGCGTCGACACGATCGCGCCGAGATCGATCCGGTGCGCGTCGGCGACGCGCGTGCGATCCGAGACCACCGACCGGCACAGCGCGGCGAGATCGACGGGCGTCGATGCAGAGGCGGCCGCCTGCGCATCGGGTTCGAGGCGCGCGAGCGTCAGCAGCTGCTCGGCGAGGTGGCCGAGGCGCGTCGTGCCCGCCTGGATCTGCGCGAGGATGTGCTCGCGCTCCTCGGCGGTCGACGCGCGCCGCAGCAACTGCGACTGGATCGACAACCCCATGATCGGCGTGCGCAATTCGTGCGCGGCATCGGCGATGAAGTGCCGCTGCAGCGTGAACGAGCGGTCGAGGCGCGCGAGCAGATCGTTGATCGCTTCGGCGAGCGGACGGACTTCGTTCGGCATCGCACCGACGTCGACCGGTTCCAGATTATTCGCATTCCTGCGTTTGAGGCCGGATGCAATCGTGCGCAGCGGCCGCAACCCCGCACCGATGCCGAACCACAGGCTGATCGCGAGCAGCGGCAGCATCGAGAACACCGGCCACAGCAGGTGTACGGCGATGGCCGCGATCGCTTCCCAGCGCGCATGGCGTGCCTGCGCGAGCCGGATCGTCGTGCCGCCGCGCTCGGTCACATAGGTGCGCCACGGCTGGCCGCCGACGTCGACGCTCGCGATGCCTTTCTGCGCGGGCGGCGGCAGTTTCGAATCGCGGTCGGTCGAATACACGAGCGTGCCGTTGCGCCAGACCTGCAGCAGCACGGCGTCGGGGTCGCTCGCTTCGAAACCATGCTTGCCGTTGGCGTGGTTGCTGAACGACAGCTCGCCGTTCGGGCCGACGACGATCTGCTTCGACATGCTGCGCATCTGGTCGTCCAGCAGGTCGTCGAGCTCGCGCAGCGCGCCCCAGTAGGTGCCTGCGCTCGCAACGAGGCCGATCACGCAGGCGGCCGGCAGCAGCCACATCAGCAGGCGCCGCCGCAGCGACGCGCGGCGCCAGCGCACGACCGCGCGTTGCATGTGCGTCATGCGCCGTCACCGATCCGGTAGCCGACGCCGCGCACCGTGCGGATCATGTCGTGGCCGAGTTTCTTGCGCAGGTTGTGGATATGCACCTGCACGGCGTTGCTCTCGATTTCCTCGCCCCAGCTGTACAGCCGCTCCTCGAACTGCTCGCGCGAAATCACCGCGCCCGGGTCGCGCATCAGCTCGTGCAGCAGCACGAACTCCTTCGGCGACAGCGGCACTTCGTCGTCGTTGAGCCAGACCAGGTGCTTGACGGGGTCGAGCCGCAGCGGACCGATCACGAGCGTCGTCTGCGCGCGGCCCGCGTGGCGGCGGTTGACCGCGCGGATGCGGGCGAGCAGTTCGTCGAGCTCGAACGGCTTGACGAGATAGTCGTCCGCGCCGCTGTCGAGGCCCGCGATGCGGTCGGGCACGCCGTCGCGCGCGGTGATGATGATCGCGGGCAGGTTTTCGTCGCGGCGGCGCAACGCGGCGAGCACGGACAGGCCGTCGCGGTTCGGCAGCCCGAGATCGAGCAGCAGCAGGCCGTAGCCGGTCGCGCGCAGCGCGAGCGACGCGGCGTCGCCGTCCTTCACCCAGTCGACCGCGAAGCCTTCCTGTTTGAGGCCCTGTTCGAGCCCGCTGCCGATCAGCGGATCGTCCTCGACGAGCAATACGCGCATGAATTGGTGCCTCTTCAACGGGGTGCCGTGGCACCCGGGGTTCCCATGATAAGCGCACGTGTCTTAGGCGGACCTTAAATGCGGGCGGCGCGCGGCGGGCTTTCGTACTCGTCCAATGCGGCACCGTGTCGCCTCGGCGCGGCCTTCAGGTTTGCTTAATCTTACGGTCCGTAATCTGGCGCCGTCGCGTTCAACGGGGCGCGGCGTCACATCGAAGAAGAGGACCGAAATCATGAAACACCTGGCCAGAATCCTGACGGTTGCACTCGCCACGCTGCCCGCCGCCGTCTACGCGCAATACACGGGGCCGTCCGCGTTGAGCACGACCACCGTGAAGGAACTGCTCGCGAACGGCAAGGACGACCAGCACGTGCAGTTGCAGGGGCGCATCGTCAAGCATGTCGGCGGCGAGGATTACGAATTCGCCGATGCGACCGGCACGATCCGCGTCGAGATCGACCACAAGCTGTGGGCGGCCGGCCAGCCCGTCAGCGACAAGAACGAAGTGAAGGTGACCGGCGAATTCGAGCGCAAATGGTCGGGCAGCGTGAAGGTCGACGCCGATCACGTCGAAGTGCTGCGCTGACCGGTGCGCGCGGGGCCGGTGATACCATGGACGACCGGTTCCCGTTCCCACCAAGATGGCCGCCAATTTCGACGAACTCGCGTCCCGGATCCGGGCGCAATTTTCCGAGCTGAGCCCGCAATTCCAGGCGGGCGCTGCCTTCCTGCTCGATCATCCCGACGAAGTCGCCACCTCGTCGATGCGCAAGGTCGCGCAGCGCGCGCAAGTGCAGCCCGCGTCGCTCGTGCGGCTCGCGCAGCAATTCGGCTTCCCCGGCTGGAACGAGCTGCGCGACCTGTGCGTCGCGCGCGTGCGCACGCGCCCCGAGCCGCTCACGCAGCGGGCGCGTTCGCTCGTGCGGCCCGACGCGAAGGCGTCGCTCGCGCACGACCTGCTCGCCGCGCAACAACACAACCTGTCGGCCACCGCCGCGCAGAACGAGCACGCGCTCGCCGATGCCGCGAAACTGATCCGCAAGGCGTCGCATGTGCACGTCGCGGGGTTTCGCTCGTGCTATCCGGTCGCGTTCGGTTTCGTGTACGGCTACCGGCTGTTCCGCCCGACCGTGTCGCTGCTCAACGGCGTCGCCGGTTCGCTCGAGATGGAGCTGCGGACGATCGCGAAGCAGAGCGTGACCGTGGTCGTCAGCTTCGCGCCGTATTCGGCGGAAGCGACGCGCGTCGCGCAGGCCGCGAAGGCGCAGGGCAGCCGGATCGTCGCGATCACCGACAGCGCGGTGTCGCCGATCGCGCTGCACGCGGATGCGCAGCTGATCTTCACGCACGACAGCCCGTCGTTCTTCCCGTCGCTGGTGGCCGCGCATGCGATGGCCGAAGCGCTGGTCGCGCAGTTGCTGGCGCTCGAAGGCAGCGATGCGATCGCCGCGCTCGAACGCACGGAAGCGGAACTGCACGCGAAGGGCGCTTACGTCGTCTGACGCGGTACGTGCGGTTTCAACGCTTCCTTGTCATTTTCGATTCAAGCGGATTCAACCGATGACGTTCACATACGAGGTGACGGACGCGGGCGACGCGAACGTTCGCAAGCAGATCGTCACGCCGCTCATCCGGTTCAACGAAAGCCAGGCGGGCCCGATCGATGCCCGTTCGCTGGCCGTGGTCGTGACCGATGGCGAAGGCGCGGTGGTCGGTGGCCTGTGGGGCAGTACCGCGTACGGCTGGCTGCACGTCGACCTGCTCGTGGTGCCCGAGGCCGCGCGCGGCCAGGGTGCGGGCACCCGCATCATGGACCTGGCCGAGGCGGAAGCCGTCGCGCGCGGCTGCCACAGCGCGTGGCTCGACACGTTCGACTTCCAGGCGCGGCCGTTCTACGAGAAACGCGGCTATGTCCGCTTCGGCGAACTGCCGGATTATCCAGCCGGACACTCGCGCATTTTCCTGACCAAGAAGTTGGCCGCGGGCTGAGCGCCGCCGCGTGGCGCGGCGCGGTTGACGAGGTCGCCGGCCGTCGCCTAGGATACCGGTCAGCGATGCAGGTCGCTTCCGGGTCCGCGGAAAGGGTTGAACCCACCTGTCGCAGCAAATTCAGCTTTCCACCTGTCCTTTGTGCTGGCGGTATTGCGGACCTTCGGCCAATACTGCACGAGGATTCGCATGAAAAAGCTGCCCCCCAGGGCCAATTCCGATCATCTGAAAAAGCAGGCCAAGGCATTGTTGCGCCTGTATCGGCAGGGCGACGCCGATGCCGTCGCGCGCTTCATCCGGTTTCTGCCTGCCGCCGCGCACCGCACACACGACGAAACGCGCGCGCTCGGGCTCCGGCTGCACGACGCGCAATCCTGCATTGCGCGCGAGTACGGTTTTGCGTCATGGGCCGATCTCGGCGCGTTCGTCGAAACGCATGCGCTGGCGGGGCAACCGCGGTCGCAACTGATCCGGCGCTGGCTCGACCTGGCGTACGGCGGCGACGTGACCGGCGGCTACGACGCCCCCCGGCCACGTGTTGCCGTGCAACTGCTGCGCGACCATCCCGATCTCGTTGCGGGCGATCCGACGGTCGCATGCGCGGCCGGCGATCTCGACGCGGTGAAGGCGGCGCTGGCCGCCGATCCCGGCTGGATCGCGCGCGCCGGTGGCGTGCTGAAGCTGCCGCCGCTGGTCGCCGTCACGCATTCGCGGCTCGCGCAGCTTTCCGAGTTTGCCGACAGGCTGCGCGCCTGCGCGCGTCTTCTGCTGGATGCCGGCGCCGATCCGAACCAGCGGATCGGCAACCGCTTTCCGCCGGCGTCGCTCGCCGCGCCCGACGAAGCGGAGCCGCTGTCGGCGCTGTACGGTGCGGCGGGCGTCAATCGCGATCCGGTGCTCACCGCCATGCTGCTGGAGGCCGGCGCCGATCCGAACGACGGCGAATCGCTGTATCACTCGGTGGAAAATCCGGCCTGCACGCGCCTGCTGCTCGAACACGGCGCGCGGGTGGGCGGCACGAATGCGTTGCGGCGCGCGTTCGACATGCGCGACGCAGGCGCGCTCGAACTGCTGCTCGCGCATGGCGGCGACCCGAACGAGCCGCCGTGAAGGCGTGGGCTGACGCGCACCCGAAGCAGTAAACGGGCGCCCCGCGCGTCAACGCGGCCCGTCGTGCGGGCCGCTGGTACGGATCGACGCAGGCGCCGCGTGGCGGCACGTGCGAGG
>NZ_JAAGPM010000075.1:0-38626 GCF_017104865.1 Burkholderia sp. Ac-20349 | reverse complement strand
GACGGAATGCAGCCGATGGTCGCGCAGCACGGTCGCCATGTCGGCGACCGCCGCGCTCATCATCGGCCGCGCGCGCAGCCACGGCGGCTTCGGCAACGCCGCGCCGGCCGCGGGCTCGACGCGCACCGGAATGCGCGCGAGCTTGTCGCGGCTTCGCGCGCCCGGCTGGCCGAGCGCCGTGAGGCTGGGTCGTTCGAGCGCGGCGGCCATCGTCAGCCTCCGAGAAACGCGACGATCAGGCGGTTCACGTCGGCGGCCGCCTCCATCTGCACCATGTGCCCGCTGCCGGCGATCACCTCGGCACGCACGCCGTCCGGCAGGCCCTGCGCATGCTGCGCGGGGATCACCTGGTCGCGCTCGCCCCAGATCACGAGCGTGCGCGGCGCAAGCGCCGCGAGCCGGTCGCGGAACACGCGCCGCTGTGCGGCGCCATCGAACGCGGCCTGCGCGATCTTCTCGAGCGCGGCCTGCACGCCTTCGAGCCGCTTGTACTTGACCAGATCCTCGACGAGTTGCCGCGTGACCAGCGCGTTGTCCGCGAACAGTGCGCCGAGGTGCGGCTTCAGCGTGTTGCGGCTGTTGCCGGCGACGAAGCCGTCGATGTAAGCGCGGTTGATGTCGGTGCCGAGCCCCGCGCTCGCGATCAGCGTCAGCGACGCGACGCGTTGCGGTGCGCGCTCGGCCGCCGCCATCGCGACCGCGCCGCCCATCGAATGGCCGACCAGGTGGGCTTGGTCGATGCCCTTCGCATCGAGCAGCGCAAGCACCGCGTCGGCCAGTTCGTCGAGGCTGCCCGTCTCGACCGCCTTGCCCGATTCCCCGTGACCGGGCAGGTCGAGCGCCCACACCGGCCGGTGCGCGGCGAGATCCGCGTGATTGAACAGCCAGTTGTTCAGGTCGCCGCCGAAGCCGTGGATCAGCACGGCGGGCGTGCCGCTGCCTTCGCCGAGCTTCAGGAAGCGCACCGTCCGGCCGCCGATCTGCGCCTTTTCGGGCTGCGGGCCCGCCGCTTCGTCGGTGGCCGCGCTCGGCACGAAATCGCGCTGGAAATCGGCGATTGCCGCATCGATGTCCGCATCGCTCGCGTCGGTGGCCGCGACGACGCCGAGCAGCGCGCCGACCGGCAGCGTCTCGCCTTCCTGCGCGACCTGCCGGCGCAACGTGCCGTCGAACGCGCATTCGACGCCCGACGAGATCTTGTCGGTCTCGACGTCGAGCACTTCGTCGCCCTTCGTCACGCGTTCGCCGATCGCCTTCAGCCAGCCGTTGACCTGCCCCTGCTCCATCGACAGCCCCCACTTGGGCATCGTGATCATGTGAATCGACATCGTGTCAGCTCCTCGTCTTCAGGACCGCCCGTGCAATCGCATCGGCGGACGGGATATACAGGTCTTCCAGCACGCTCGCGAACGGCGTCGGCGTATGCGGCGCGGTCACCAGCTCGATCGGTGCCTTCAGCGCATGGAACGCGCGTTGTGCGACGAGCGCGGCGATATCGGTCGCGATCGAGCAGCGCGGGTTCGCTTCGTCGACGACCACCACACGCCCGGTGCGCTCCGCGCTTTCGAGGATCGTTTCCTCGTCGAGCGGCGACGTCGTGCGCAGGTCGATCACGTCGACCTGGATGCCGTCCTTCGCGAGCTTCGCGGCCGCGTCCATCGCGAGGTGCACCATGCGGCCGTAGGTGACGATCGTCGCGTCGTCGCCGTCGCGCATCACGTTGGCTTCACCGAACGGAATCGCATAGGACTCCTCCGGCACATCGCCTTCGCGGGTATAGAGCAGCTTGTGTTCGAGGAAGATCACCGGATCGTTGTCGCGGATCGCCTGGATCAGCAGCCCCTTCGCGTCGTACGGCGTCGACGGGCACACGACCTTCAGCCCCGGAATGTGCGTGAACAGCGACGTGAGCATCTGCGAATGCTGCGCGGCCGCGCGCAAGCCGGCGCCGTACATCGCGCGGATCACGACCGGCGTCACGGCCTTGCCGCCGAACATGTAGCGGAACTTGGCGGCCTGGTTGAAGATCTGGTCGAAGCACACGCCCATGAAATCGATGAACATCAGCTCCGCGACGGGCCGCATCCCGCACGCGGCCGCGCCGACCGCCGCGCCGATGTAGCCGCCTTCGGACAGCGGCGTATCGAGCACGCGGCCCGGAAATTTGTGGAACAGCCCCTTCGTCACGCCGAGCACGCCGCCCCACGCGTCGTCCTCGCCCGGCGCGCCCGCGCCGCCTGCATTGTCTTCGCCCATCACGATCACGCTGTCGTCGCGCGCCATTTCCTGCGCGAGCGCCTCGTTGATCGCCTGCGAATAAGTGATCTTCCTTGCCATGTCTGTCTCCTGGAATGTTCGGTTCGCCGTGTCGGCCGTGGTGTCAGGCCGCGCTCACGGGTACGACACGTAGACGTCGGCCAGCAGGTCGGCCGCGTCGGGCAGCGGCGCAGCCTTGGCCTGCGCGACCGCATCGTCGATCAGCGCCTTCACCTGTGCATCGACCGCGCGCAGGTCGGCGGTCGTCAGCGCTTCGGCACGCACGACGCGCGTTTCGAAATGCTTCAGGCAGTCCTTCTCGTCGCGCAGCTTCTGCACCTCGCCGGGTGCGCGATAGGTTTGCGCATCGCCTTCGAAGTGGCCGAAATAGCGGGTGAGCTTCACCTCGACGAGCGTCGGGCCGCCGCCGTTGCGCGCGCGCTCGACGGCCTCGCCGAGCGCTTCGTGCACCGCGAAGAAGTCGAAGCCGTCGACGATCACGCCCGGCATCCCGAACCCGTTCGCGCGATCGGCGATGTTGTCGGTCGCGACCGACCAGCTCGACGACGTCGCTTCCGCGTAGCCGTTGTTTTCGGCGACGAAGATCGCGGGCAGCCGCCACACCGACGCGAGGTTCATCGATTCGAAGATCACGCCCTGGTTCGACGCACCGTCGCCGAAGAAGCACACGCCGACACCGCCGGTCTTCTTGTGCTTCGCCGCGAGCGCCGCGCCGCAGACGAGCGGGCCGCCCGCGCCGACGATCCCGTTGGCGCCGAGCATCCCCATCGACAGGTCGGCGATGTGCATCGAGCCGCCCTTGCCGTGGCAGACGCCCGTCTTCTTGCCGTAGATCTCGGCCATCATCCCGTGCACGTCGACGCCCTTCGCAATGCAATGGCCGTGGCCGCGGTGGGTGGTCGCGACGTAGTCGTCGAGGCCGAGGTGCAGCATCGTGCCGACCGCGGACGCCTCCTCGCCCGCGTACAGGTGAACGAAACCGGGGATCTCGCCGGTCGCGAATTCGACGTGCAGGCGTTCCTCGAATTCGCGGATCGTGCGCATCAGCCGGTAGGCGTCCAGCAGCTTGTCCCTGCTGAGCTGTGTCGAAGCTGTCATGTGTGTCTCCTGGGTAGGTCTGACTGCGAATGCCGCCTCGGCCGGGCCGCGGCGACGGATTGTCGGGCCCGCGGCCGTCAGTGGAACGTGAAGCCGCCGTCGACGTTCACGGCCTGGCCCGTCACGTTGTCCATCGTCGCGAAGAACAACGCGAGCCGGCCCATGTCTTCCGGCGTCTGCGCGCGGCCCTGCGGGATCAGCGTCAACTGGTGCCGCTGCCACGACTCCTCGACCGATTCGCCGTCGGTCTTCCATTCGTCGGACAGCCGGTCCCACATGTAGGTGCGCACGATGCCGGGGCAGATCGCGTTGACGGTCACGCCGTCGCGTGCGAGCTCCTTCGCGAGCGCGTTCGTGAAGCCGACGACCGCGAATTTCGACGCGCTGTAATGGGCGAGATTCGGAAAGCCTTCCTTGCCGGCGATCGATGCGACGTTGATGATCCGGCCGCGACCCTGCGCCTTCAGATGCGTGAGCGCCGCGCGACAGCCGAGGAACGTGCCCTTCGCGTTCACGTCCATCACGAAATCCCAGTCGCGCTCGGTCAGCTCGGCAACCGGATGAATGCTGATCACGCCCGCGCAGTTCACGAGGATGTCGAGCCGGCCGAGGTCGGCGAGCGCCTGTGCGACCATCGCGTCGACCTGTGCGGCTTGCGTGACGTCGACTTTCGCGACCGTCGCCCGGCGGCCGAGCGCGCGGATCTCGCGTGCGGTGGCATCGAGTGCGTCGTCGAGCAGATCGGCCAGCAGGATGTCGGCGCCCGCGCCGGCGAGCGTCAGTGCAATGCCTCGGCCGATACCGCGCGCGCCGCCCGTGACGATGGCGACCTGTCCTTCGAGTGAAGCTGTCATGGCGATGTCTCCTTGATGATCGTTATGGATATCGAAATGTCACTGGGTAGAGCAGCGTCTCAATAGCGCCACTCGCCCGCCTCGCGCAGCAATTGGCGTGACGACGCGTAGCGCAGCGTGCGGCCGACATCGACCGTCAGCGGCCCACGCCAGTCGAGCGAGATCTCGTAGCGATCGCCGCGCGCGACTTCGATCTCGCGCTCGCCGTCGAACGCGAGCGTGCCGCGCTCGAACGGGATCGTCTGCCACGCGCCCGGCTCGAGCCGCTCGCAACTGCGCATCACGACGCGATCGACGCGGCCCGGCGCAATCGGCGCGACGAGCGGCGTGCCGGCCGTCTTGCCTTCGGCCGCGAAGCGCATCGCGAGCCCGTGCGGCGCGCTGCGTTCGAGCGGCGCCCACGCGCCGCCGAGCGCGGACAGGCCGATCCCGTCCGGTTCCGCAAACGTCAGGTAGAGCGAATCGATGTCGTCGGATCCCGAGATCGCGCGGGCACCGATGAAGCGCTGTCGCGCGGCGCACACGTCGACGAGCGCGATCTCCTCGCGCCCCGGCTGCGCGCCCGCCACGCAGCGCACGACGAGCCGCTTGTTGCGCGTGAACGCGACTTCGGCCGGCACGGCGCCGGTCGCGGCAAGCCCTGCCGCGACACCCGCGACGGTGGCTTCGCGATGTTCTGGAAACGCGTTGTTGGTGCCGGTGGACAGCGCGACGAGCGGTGTCGCACCGCAGTGCGCGGCAACCGCACGATGGGTGCCGTCGCCGCCAAGCACGACGATCAGCGCGACTTCCATCCGGTGCAGGTACGCGGCACCGGCCTGCGTATCGGCGACGGTATCGGTGATCGGCAGGTCGACGAATTCGACCTCGGGCCAACGCTCGTGCGGCGCGACCGCACGATGCGTGTCGATCGCGCGCAGCAGCAGCGTCGCGATGCCGGTGCGGTCGCGCAGCGTCAGCACACGCTCGACGCCCATCGCGCCGAGGCCGGCCAGCAGGCGCACGATCATGTTCGCCTTCTCGGCCGTGGGAAACACGGAGGCATGCGTCGTGAGGCGGCGGATGTCGCGCCCCGATGCGGGGTTCGCGATCACACCGACGGTAACGGGCGTCGTCACGGGTTCGTCTCCATCCAGTTGGCCGGCCGCGGTGCATGGGCATGCGCCGCGGTCCTGCCTGTCTCGTCCGCTGCCATCGCCGGGCGGCGGATCGTCGTCATCGACGCGACCGCGCCGACTTGCCCGTGATCTCTGCAAGCGGCGTGCCATCGTGCATGCGATAAACGTGAAACCCTTGTGAATGCTGGAGCGGCCGGTATGCACGCGTTCCTGATTCGATGCTGGAGGGATGGAGTGCGCGGTAATTCGGCCTGTTCGTCTCACATCGCCGATGCGACCAAACGACCACCGCGACGCCGGTGCAAGCGCACCGTTCCGCCCGCAAACCCTGCGGTATCGCGGCGCCGCGCATGCCGCGTCATGCCGAACGACCGCCACCTGTCGCAGATGAGCGCGTCTCAACGACACGAGACAGCCCGCGATACCGGTGAGACGAACGTCTCACGCCCGCCGCGTGCTGCGATGCAATGTGATCCGCCGAGCGGGATGTGCTACAAGAACATCGCATTCCCCGCCGTACGGAACCGGAGCCGACCATGCCCTACGCCGTCCCCCAGGCCCAGCACGCCGACCGTGTGCTCGGCGCGCTCGCCGGACGCCTGCCCGCGCCGGCCGATTCCACGCGCCTCGTGTCGTCGTGGCAACGATCGCTGGAGCGCTACCGTCTCGACCCCGCTTCGTCGATCGGCCCGCGCGTGCTGACCGCGGCCGAGCTGCGCGAAGTGCGCGACAAGGAGGAAGCCTTCCTGCGCGCGTCGGGCCAGTGCCTGACGCGGCTGCACGACATGATTCGCGTCGCCGACTACTGCGTGATGCTGACCGACGCGCACGGCGTGACGATCGACTACCGGATCGACCGTGAGCGCCGCAACGACTTCCGCCACGCGGGGCTGCACATCGGCTCGTGCTGGTCGGAAAGCGAGGAAGGCACCTGCGGTGTCGCGAACGTGCTGACCGATCTCGCGCCGATCACCGTGCACAAGACCGATCACTTTCGCGCGGCGTTCACGACGCTCACCTGCAGCGCGGCGCCGATCTTCTCGCCGTGCGGCGAACTGATCGGCGTGCTCGACGCGTCGGCCGTTCATTCGCCAGACGGCCGCGACAGCCAGCGTCTCGTCTATCAGCTCGTGCGGCAGAGCGCGGCACTGATCGAGGACGGCTACTTCGTGCACAGCACCGCGCAGCACTGGATCCTGTTCGGGCATCCGAATCGTCACTACGTCGAAGCGCAACCGGAGTGGCTGATCGCGTTCGACGAATGCGGCAATATCGTCGCCGCGAATCGGCAGGCGCGCGACGCGCTGCCGGCACTGCGCGAACCGCGCCATATCGACGAGATCTTCGACGCAACCGAGATGCCGCTGCGCGATGCCGCGCGGCTCGATGCGATCGTCGCGCTGCGGCTGCGCGCGACCGGCGCGCCGCTCTATGCGCGGCTGCGTGCGCCGCTACGGCGCATCGGCCGCGAACCCGGCACGGCCACGCGCCGCCCGGGCACCGCGCAACGCCACGTCGGCGCGCTGACGCCATTCCTGAACAGCAGCGATTCACATATCGCGCAGCAGGCCGAACTCGCACTGCGGGTCGCGAGCAAGCGGCTGCCGATTCTCGTGCTCGGCGAAACCGGTGCGGGGAAGGAAGTGTTCGCGCGCGCGATCCACGACGCCGGGGCGCGGCGCGCGCGGCCGTTCGTCGCGGTCAACTGCGGCGCGCTACCGGAAGCGCTGATCGAGAGCGAATTGTTCGGCTATGCGGCCGGCGCGTTCACCGGCGCGCGCAAGCACGGCGCGCGCGGCAAGATCGCACTCGCCGACGGCGGCACGCTGTTCCTCGACGAAATCGGCGACATGCCGCTCGCGCTGCAGACGCGCCTGTTGCGCGTGCTCGCGGATGGCGAAGTCGTGCCGCTCGGCAGCGATACGCCCGTACGCGTCGATCTCGACGTGATCTGCGCGACGCACCGCGATCTCGCGCGGATGGTGGCCGACGGCACGTTCCGCGAGGATCTGTACTACCGGCTGAGCGGCGCGACGTTCGAACTGCCACCGCTGCGCGAGCGCGCCGACGTGCGCGACGTGATTGCCGCCGTGTTCGCCGAGGAGGCGCAGGCCACCGGCCACGTGCTGACGCTCGATGCAACGCTCGCCGAACAGCTTGCCGCGTACCCGTGGCCCGGCAACGTGCGGCAGTTGCGCAACGTGCTGCGCTATGCGTGCGCGGTGTGCGACGCCGCGCGCGTCACGCGGCATGACCTGCCGGCCGATATCGCCGCGCAACTCGGTGGCGTGGCGCCCGGCGCGCTGCCCGACGACGAACGCGGCCGTATCGTCGCGGCGCTCACCGCGCACCGCTGGCGGCCCGACCCGGCCGCGCAGGCACTCGGCATCTCGCGCGCGACGCTGTACCGGCGCATCGCGAAACACCGGATCGTCGCGCCGCACCGCGCGTGACGCGCCGCCGGCGCGGCTACCACTCATGACGCATGCGCCGCCGCTTCACGCGCGTTCGCGGTGTCACCCGACTTGCTGGCGGCTTCGGCTTCGTCGCGCCGCACGAACACCTCGTGCGCGGCGAACAGCGCGTTGAGCGCGGCCGGAAAACCTGCATAGACGGCCATCTGCATGAACACCTCGACGATCTCGTCGCGCGTGCAGCCGACGTTCAGCGCGGCCTCGATATGCACTTTGAGTTGCGGCTGCGCGTTGCCGAGCGCGGCCAGCGCCGCGATCGTCGCAATTTCGCGCGCTTTCAGGTCGAGCTGCGGCCGGCTGTAGATGTCGCCGAAACCGAATTCGACCAGGAGCCGCCCGAAGTCGGGCGCGATCGGCGCGAGCGCCGCGATCACGCGCTCGCCCACTTCGCCATCGATTTCCTTCAGTTTGTTCCAGCCGCGCGTGTAGCGGTCTTCAACGAGTCGTTCCATGGTGTCCGTCCTGTTCCGAGGGAGAGTGAGAAGGTTTCGCCCGTCGCGCCGCATCCCGCTCCTGTGCCTCGTAGTACGCGATCTTGTCGCTGATCACGTCGAGGCTCGCCTGCAGCTCCGCGATATGCGCGCGCACCGCGTCGCGATGCGTGACCAGCAGGTCGCGCCGCGCACCGAAGGTCGGCTCGCCTTGCGCGCGCAGCGTCGCGAATGCCTGCATCTGCGCGATCGGCATGCCGGTCGCCTTCAGGCGCATCACGAAGGCCAGCCAGTCAAGGTCGGCCGGTGCATAGAGCCGGTGCCCGGCCGCCGTGCGCGAAATCGCGCGCAGCAGGCCGGCCTGCTCGTAGTACCGCAGCGTATGCGTCGACAGGCCGGTCATTTCGGCGACCTGGCCGATCGTCAGCGGGCCGGCGGAGGAAGGTTGGGATACGGTTTTCGACATGGCAGGAACAAGGTTAGGAGTTAGAGTTCACTCTAAGTCAAGCCCTGTCGAACAGCCAGTGCGACGATCATCGGCGACACCGTAAACAATGGTCAAAATCGCCGCGCGGCGCGGGTTTCGGTCTTTACAGCGCCGCAAGCCTTCAGCAAGATTCGGTCAGCCTGTCTTAAAAAGGGCACGCATTTGTCCTATGCTTAACGGCGACGCCCGGCCGCGCCTCGTCCCGCCGTCCGTTGCAACAGCCATTCATCCGTCAGAACCAGGGAGCCTTTGCCATGCTGAAGAAGCTGCTGATGCTGTTCGTCGCGCTATCGCTGTCGCTCGCCGCAGGCCTCGCCGCGGCCGTCGAAGTCAACTCGGCTGACCAGGCCACGCTCGAATCCGTGAAGGGTCTCGGGCCCGTGAAGTCGAAGGCGATCATCGACGAACGCACCAAGAACGGCCCGTTCAAGGACGCGGACGATCTCGCGAACCGCGTCAAGGGCCTCGGCACGAAGTCGGTCGGGCATCTCGAAGAAAACGGTCTGACGATCGGCGGCTCGTCGACGCCGCCGAAGGGCGTGAAGCTGTCGAAGCCGGCCGCAACGACGTCGGCGACCACGTCGGCCACGACGTCGGCAGGCACCGCGTCGACGTCCACGACCGCGACGGCCGGCACGACCGCCACCGCACCGGCACCGGCGGCAAGCGCGCCGGATGTGGCCGCGAAGCCGGCCAAGGCCAAGCGCATGACGAAGAAGGAAAAAGCGGCCGCAGCAGCGGCGGCATCCGCCGATGCAGGTGCGAGCGCACCGGCCGCAGCATCGTCGACGAAAGCGACGAAGGGTTCCAAGAAGAAAAGCAAGAAGGACAAGGCAGCCTCCGCCGCCGCGGCGTCGGGCGCCTGATATGCGCCGCGCGCGCGACGGCGTGCGCGCGGCATTCGTTCAACGGGCGCCCGCTGCGTGGCGCCCTTTTCAGTAAAGGTGAAGAACCATGGGTCTCCTCGACATCGTTGGCGGTCTGATCGGCGGCCAGGCCGGCGGCAACTCGCAAAGCGCGCTGATCACGACCGCGCTCGAATTCATCAACAACCAGCCGGGCGGCCTGAACGGCCTGATCGAGAAGTTCAAGGCTGGCGGCGCCGGCGACATCATCGGCTCGTGGGTCGGCAACGGCCAGAACCAGCCGATCTCGCCGGACGCGCTGCAGAACGTGCTCGGCTCGGACGCGATCGGTGCGCTCGCGAGCAAGTTCGGTGTCGATCCGTCGATGGCCTCGACCGTGCTCGCGCAGGTGCTGCCGCACGTCGTCAACCACGCGACGCCGGACGGCGCGGTGCCGGCCGACGGCCAGGCGCAGGTCGACCCGTCGAACGTGCTCGGCTCGCTGTCGCAGATCGCCGGCATGTTCGGCGGCAACAAGCAGGGCTGACGCGCCGCGTCGTTGCGACGCTCCATAAGCAAACACCCCGCCGAGGCGGGGTGTTTGTTTTTGCGCGCCCGGCGCGAACCGGGCGGCGGCCAATGGCCTGCGATCAGTGAACGACGCGGTCGAACACGAACTTGCCGTCGTGGACGTCGACCGGAATCACGTCCTTCGGACCGAAGCGGCCCGCGAGGATGAGCTTCGCGACCGGGTTCTCGATCTCCTGCTGGATCGCGCGCTTCAGCGGACGCGCACCGAACAGCGGATCGTAGCCGACCTTGCCGATCTGCTCGAGCGCCGCTTCCGACACGTCGAGCGCCATGTCGAGCTTCGCGAGCCGTTCGTGCAGGCGTGCGAGCTGGATCTTCGCGATCGATTCGATGTTGCTGCGGTCGAGCGCATGGAACACGACGACGTCGTCGATCCGGTTCAGGAACTCGGGGCGGAAATGCTGCTTCACCTCGAGCCACACCGCGTCCTTGATCTCTTCCTGCGGCGCACCCGTCATCGCCTGGATCACCTGCGAGCCGAGGTTCGAGGTCATCACGATCACCGTGTTCTTGAAGTCGACCGTGCGCCCCTGCCCGTCCGTCATACGGCCGTCGTCGAGCACCTGCAGCAGCACGTTGAACACGTCCGGATGCGCCTTCTCGATCTCGTCGAGCAGGATCACGCTGTACGGCTTGCGGCGCACGGCTTCCGTCAGGTAGCCGCCTTCCTCGTAGCCGACATAGCCCGGCGGCGCGCCGATCAGCCGCGCGACGCTGTGCTTCTCCATGAACTCGCTCATGTCGATGCGGATCAGGTGCTCTTCCGAATCGAACAGGAACGACGCCAGCGCCTTGCACAGCTCGGTCTTGCCGACCCCCGTCGGGCCGAGGAACAGGAACGAGCCGTACGGACGGTTCGGATCGGCGAGACCCGCACGCGAACGGCGGATCGCATCGGCCACCGCACTGATCGCCTCGTGCTGGCCGACCACGCGCTCATGCAGCTTTTCCTCGATGTGCAGCAGCTTCTCGCGCTCGCCCTGCATCATCCGCGACACCGGGATCCCGGTCGAACGCGACACGACTTCCGCGATTTCCTCAGCACCGACCTGCGTGCGCAGCAGACGCGGACGCGTCGGGTTGTGCTGCTCCTGCTCTTCGGCCTGCGTAACCTGCTTCAGTTGCGCCTCGAGCTGCGGCAGCTTGCCGTACTGCAACTCGGCAACCTTCTCCAGCTTGCCGTCACGCTGCAGCCGCGCGATGTCTGCACGCACCTTCTCGATTTCTTCCTTGAGCTGCGCGCTGCCCTGCACCGCGGCCTTCTCGGCGGTCCAGATCTCCTCGAGGTCCGCATATTCGCGGCCGAGGCGGTCGATCTCTTCCTCGATCAGCTGCAAGCGCTTCTGCGACGCTTCGTCCTGCTCCTTCTTCACGGCTTCGCGCTCGATCTTCAGCTGGATCAGACGACGGTCGAGCTTGTCCATCTCTTCGGGCTTCGAATCGATTTCCATCTTGATCTTCGAAGCGGCTTCGTCGATCAGGTCGATGGCCTTGTCGGGCAGGAAGCGATCCGTGATGTAGCGGTGCGACAGTTCGGCCGCGGCGACGATCGCCGGGTCGGTGATGTCGACGCCGTGGTGCAGTTCATACTTCTCCTGCAGCCCGCGCAGGATCGCAATCGTCGCCTCGACGCTCGGCTCGTCGACGAGCACCTTCTGGAAGCGGCGTTCGAGCGCAGCATCCTTCTCGATGTACTTGCGGTATTCGTCGAGCGTGGTCGCGCCGATGCAGTGCAGCTCGCCGCGCGACAGCGCCGGCTTCAGCATGTTGCCCGCATCCATCGCGCCTTCGGCCTTGCCCGCGCCGACCATCGTGTGGATTTCGTCGATGAAGACGATCGTCTGGCCTTCGTCCTTCGCGATGTCGTTGAGCACCGCCTTCAGGCGCTCCTCGAATTCACCGCGATACTTCGCGCCCGCGAGCAGCGCGGCCATGTCGAGCGACAGCACGCGCTTGCCCTTCAGCGTCTCGGGCACTTCGCCGTTGACGATCCGCTGCGCGAGCCCTTCGACGATCGCCGTCTTGCCGACGCCCGGCTCGCCGATCAGCACCGGGTTGTTCTTGGTGCGGCGCTGCAGGATCTGGATCGACCGGCGGATTTCGTCGTCGCGGCCGATCACCGGATCGAGCTTGCCCGCACGGGCGCGCTCGGTCAGGTCGACCGTGTATTTCTTCAGTGCCTCGCGCTGGCTTTCCGCGTCCTGGCTGTGCACCTGCGAGCCGCCGCGCACGGCGGCGATCGCGGCTTCCAGCGCCTTGCGCGTGAGGCCGTGCTGGCGCGCGAGCTTGCCGGCGTCGCCCTTGTCGTCGGACACGGCGAGCAGGAACATCTCGCTCGCGATGAACGTGTCGTTGAGCTTCTGCGCTTCCTTGTCGGCCTGGTTCAGCAGCCCGGCCAGTTCACGGCCGATCTGGATGTCGCCGCCCGTGCCCGTCACTTGCGGCAGGCGCGAGATGGCCTCGTTCAGCGCGCCTTGCAGCGCCTGAATGTGAACGCCCGCGCGCGACATCAGCGAGCGGGCGGAGCCGTCCTGCTGCGCGACCAGCGCCGCGAGAACGTGAACGGGTTCGATGTATTGATTGTCGCGGCCTGCCGCGAGGCTTTGCGCGTCCGCGAGTGCTTCCTGGAACTTGGTGGTGAGCTTGTCGATTCTCATTTAGTCGAGACCTCCAATTTTCGATTAACACCAAGATGAGGATGGTTATGCGGCTTTCAAGCGAAATTCGGGTTGATTCAGCGCAAAAATCGATGGATGTCCCTGAAGCGGCCCGGGGACGGGCCACGGCCGGATCGCAACGCGCGGCGCGTGCTTGTCAGCCCGCCGTCGACGGCGGCTCGATGGATGCGGCCGCTTCTTCCGTCACGACACGCACGCGCACGGCCGGACGGATGCCGAGCAATGCGACGAGCGGCTCAGCGTGTTCGACCAGCTCGCCGAGCGTGTGACGGTCGAGTTCGGCGAAGAACGCATCGCGCGCGGCCGCCAGCACACCCTTCAGGCGGCACTGCGGCTCGATCACGCAGCCGCGCGACTCGCCCTCGGCCGCGAAGCAGCCGACCAGCGCGAAATCGTTCTCGGTCTCGCGCACGACCTGGCCGACGGTCAGTTGCAGCGATTCGGGGAACAGTCGCAGCCCGCCGTTGCGGCCGCGAACGGTGTCGACCCATCCGAGCTCGCCGAGCTGCTGCACGACTTTCATCAGATGGTTCTTCGAGATGCCGTAGGCATCCGAGATCTCCTGGATCGTCGCGAGTCCATCGCCGCGCACGGCAAGGTACAGCATCACGCGAAGCGAATAGTCGGTGTAGTCGGTGAGTCTCATGGGCGAATACGGAAAAGATCGATCATGCCCCGATTACGTGAGCCGGGCCGATCGGGATGCGCACGGGGCCGACTAGTGGCCCTGTTCCGCGGCCCCGGGTTGCCGGAATGGCGCGCGCGCAATAAGATTCATGACATCTACACGTTTTTCAGGGGGTGTTGGACGCTATTTTGCGTCAAAATCCGGCCGGCGTCCTCCACGATGCCCGCGCCGCCACCCCGTCGTTGCCCCTCTCTCCCGGCCCTTTTGCCATGACCGTCCTGCCCGCCTCGCCCGATACCGCACCGGCCCGCCCTCGCGACACCGAGCCGACCGAAGAGAACATTCGCGATCTCGTCTACGCGTTCTACGACCGCGTACGCGCCGATCCGCTGCTCGGGCCCGTGTTCGACGCGAAGCTGGCCGGCCGCTGGGACGACCACCTGCCGAAGATGGTCACGTTCTGGTCGAGCCTCGTGCTCGGCACCAAGGGCTATCGCGGCAACGTGCAGCAGGCGCACCAGCCGCTCGACGGGATCGAGCCGACCCATTTCAGCCGCTGGCTGTCGCTGTTCCTGAAGACCGTCGAGGCGCGCTACGCGCCGCCCGCGGCGATCCGCTTCATGGAACCCGCGCTGCGGATCGCGCAGAGCCTGCAGTTGAGCCGGTTCGGCTGGGACTACCAGATTCCGCCCGAGCAGCAGGCGCTGCTCGACGCGATCGCGCCGCGCCGTCGCGACGCGGGCGACGATCCGCACGCGTTGCCGTCGCGTGCCCGCGGCGAGCCGTTTCCGACGAAGATCATCGGGCGCAGCACCGACCCGGACGCGTAACGGGTAGCCGCCACGCGCGACCCTTGCGCGCATGCGGCATCTCGCCGCACGACGCAGGCGCCACGCTCAGCGCCGCGTGTTGCCCGATTCGATGCCCCAGCGCGCGAGCGCGGCATCGTCGGTGCTGCGCGCATCGACCCAGCGCTCGCCATCCGGCGTGGTTTCCTTCTTCCAGAACGGCGCTTCGGTCTTCAGGTAGTCCATCACGAACTCGCACGACGCGAACGCATCGCCGCGGTGCGACGCAACCGTCGCAACCATCACGATCTGGTCGAGCGGCAAAAGCCTGCCGACCCGATGCACGATCGCGACGTCGATGCCCGGCCAGCGCCGGCCGGCCTCGGCGGCGATCTTCTCGAGCGCCTTCTCGGTCATTCCCGGATAGTGCTCGAGCTCCATCGCGGCCACCGAATCGCCTTCGTTCAGGTCGCGCACCGTGCCGACGAAGCACGCGACCGCGCCGATCTTCGGGTTGCGCGCGCGCAATGCCGCGACTTCGGCGTTCAGGTCGAAGTCGTCGGTCTGGATTCGTACCGTTGCCATCGCCGGTGCCTCAACCGCCCGTCACCGGCGGAAAGAACGCGACTTCGCAGCCCTCGGTGAGCCGCGTGTCGGGATCGGTCATCTCGTGATTGCACGCCATGCGCAGGGCGCGCCCTTCCGCCAGCGTCTCGGCCCACGCACCGCCGCGCACGCGCAGCCATGCGCGCACGTCACCCACGGTCGTGACGCTGTCCGGCACGTCGGCCTGTTCGTCGGCAACACCCAGTGCTTCGCGCACGCTTGCAAAAAATTTCAGCTGAATCTTCATGGTTCGGGAAGCTGCCGGGTTACGACAGCAGTTCGGAAAACGGAATGAAACGCACGGTCTCGCCGGCGCTGATCGCGTGCTGCGGCGGATTGTCGATCAGGCCATCGCCCCACACCGTCGACGTCAGCACCGCCGAGCTCTGGTTCGGAAACAGGTCGAGGCCGCCCGCCGCGTTCACGCGCGCACGCAGGAATTCGTTGCGCCGGTCGCCCTTGCTCTGCGAGAAGTCGGCGCGCAGCGACAGCGCGCGCGGCGCAACGTCGCGCACGCCGGACAGGCGCAGCAGAAACGGCCGCACGAACAGCAGGAACGTGACGAAGCTCGACACCGGGTTGCCGGGCAACCCGATGAAATGCGCATCGGGGCGTTCATCGCCGCGGCGCACCGCGCCATATGCAAGCGGCTTGCCGGGCTTCATCGCGATCTGCCACAGCGCGAGCCGCCCTTCGGCCTCGACGGCCGGCTTCACGTGATCCTCATCGCCGACCGACACGCCGCCGCTCGTCAGGATCACGTCGTGATCACGTGCGGCCTCGCGCAGCGTGTCGCGCGTCGCGGCGAGCGAATCGGGCACGATCCCGTAGTCGGTCACGTGGCAGCCGAGCCGCTCCAGCAGCCCGCGCAGCGTGAAGCGGTTCGAGTTGTAGATCGCGCCGGGCTTCAGCGGCTCGCCCGGCATCGTCAGCTCGTCGCCGGTGAAGAACACCGCGACGCGAATCCGCCGCGCGACCGGCAACTGCGCACAGCCGACCGATGCGGCCAGGCCGAGCGCCTGCGGCGTGAGCCGCGTACCGGCCGGCAGGATCACCGAGCCCTGCCGGATATCCGCGCCCTGCGCGGTGATCCATTCGCCGGCCTTCGGCGTATGCAGGATCTCGACCGCATCGCCGTCGGCCGACGCCTGCTCCTGCATCACGACGGCGTCGGCGCCGGGCGGCACCGTCGCGCCGGTGAAGATCCGTGCGGCCGTACCGGCTGCGAGCGGCGCGGCCGGATGCCCGGCCGGAATACGCTGCGACACCGGCAAGCGCCGCTCGCCATGCAGCAGGTCGGCGACGCGCACTGCATAGCCGTCCATCGCACTCGTATGCATCGGCGGCACGTCGAGCGGCGAGCTCACATCGGCCGCCAGCACGCGGCCGAGCGCGTCGAGCGTGGCGACGGTTTCGGTGCCGGGCAACGGCTTCACGGCCTCGAGCAGCGCGGCGAGCGCCTCGGCGGTCGACAGCATCGGCGCGCGCGGCGCCGCGGGATTCGGGTTCGACATCGATGGAATCGGGGATCGTGGGAGGCAATACGTCATTGTAGCGACGCCGTCGCGCGGGCGCGCGATATGGCGGACATGCGGAAACTGTGATTCGCGCGAACGCGCGGGTCTGGCACTTGTTTCGCGCGCGGTACGGCGGCAATCGTGCGGCAGTGACCAAACGAAACGGCCGGAACCCCGATCCGTTCGACGAATCGGCATTCCGGCCGTCCTGCGCAGCCGGGCCCGCGGCCCGGCCGTGCGTCATGCGCCCGTATGGGCAGCGATGAAGTCCTTCACCTGCTGCGCGTCGGCCTTCACGACCTCGAAGCGCTGCGGCAGCGCCTCGAGCCCGTCGAATGCAGCCGGACGCTCGGCTTCGCGATCGAGCGCTTCGCGGATCGTCTCGCCGAACTTGATCGGTTGCGCCGTCTCGAGCACGACCATCGGCACGCCTGCGTCGAGATGCTCGCGCGCGACCTTCACGCCGTCGGCCGTGTGCGTATCGATCATCGTGTCGTAGCGCGAGAACACGTCACGGATCGTCGCGATGCGGTCGGTGTGGCTGCTGCGGCCCGACACGAAGCCGAACTCGGCGACGCGCGCGAAATCGCCGCTCGCCGCGAGATCGAAGCCGCCCTTCTCCTCGACGTCGCGGAACAGCTGCATCACGCGCGCCGGATCGCGGCCGAGCAGGTCGAACACGAAGCGCTCGAAGTTCGATGCCTTCGAGATATCCATGCTCGGGCTGCTCGTGTGATAGGTGTTCTCGGCGCTGCGCACGCGGTATGCGCCGGTGCGGAAGAACTCGTCGAGCACGTCGTTTTCGTTGGTCGCAACCACCAGTTTCGCGATCGGCAGCCCCATCATCCGCGCGATGTGGCCCGCGCAGACGTTGCCGAAGTTGCCCGACGGCACCGTGAACGACACGCGCTCGTCATTGGATTGGGTCGCTGCGAAGTAACCCTTGAAGTAGTACACGACCTGCGCGACGACGCGCGCCCAGTTGATCGAGTTGACCGTGCCGATCTTCTGCTGCGCCTTGAACGCGTGATCGTTCGACACGGCCTTGACGATGTCCTGGCAATCGTCGAACACGCCTTCGACCGCGAGGTTGAAGATGTTCGGATCCTGCAGGCTGAACATCTGCGCCGTCTGGAACGCGCTCATCTTCTTGTGCGGCGACAGCATGAACACGCGCACGCCGGCCTTGCCGCGCATCGCGTATTCGGCCGCGCTGCCGGTGTCGCCGGACGTCGCGCCGAGAATGTTCAGCGTTTGCCCGTGCTTCGCGAGCGTGTACTCGAACAGGTTGCCGAGCAGCTGCATCGCCATGTCCTTGAACGCGAGCGTCGGGCCGTTCGACAGTTCGAGCAGCGAGATCGGCGCGCCGTTTTCGGTACCGAGCGTCTTCAGCGGCGTGATGTCGGCTGCGTTCTCGCCGTGGCGCGTGTTGCTGTACACGTCGGCCGTGTACGTGCGGCGCGTGATCGCGCGCAGGTCGTCGGCCGGCACGTCGTCGCAGAACTTCGACAGGATCTCGAACGCGAGATCCGCGTACGACAGCGTGCGCCAGCGTGCGAGCTCGTCGGCGGACACCTGCGGATACTCGGTCGGCAGGTAGAGCCCGCCGTCCTTCGCGAGACCGCCGAGCAGGATGTCGGAGAACGTGTGGCGCTCGCCGATGCCGGCGCCGCGCGTGGAGATGTAGTTCATGTCGTCCTCAGCTCAGTTCAGCGCTTCCATGCGCAGCTTCGTCACCTTCGATACCACCGTCTCGAGGCTCTCGATTTGCGCGATCGCCGCATTCACGTTCTTCTCGAGCGTGACGTGCGTGATCAGGATGATGTCGGTTTCGCCGTTCGCGTCGTCGACCTGCTCCGATTCCTTCTGCAGCAGCGCGTCGATCGAGATGCCCGACGCAGCAAGGATGCGCGTGATGTCGGCCAGCACGCCCGTCTGGTCGGCGACGCGCAGGCGCAGGTAATAGCCGCTCGTCACTTCCTCGATCGGCAGGATCGGCGTGTTCGACAGGCTGTCGGGCTGGAACGCGAGATGCGGCACGCGGTGCTCGGGGTCCGCCGTGTGCAGGCGCGTGACGTCGACGAGATCCGCGACCACGGCCGAAGCGGTCGGCTCCGCGCCCGCGCCCTTGCCGTAGTACAGCGTCGTGCCGACCGCGTCGCCGTGCACGACGACCGCGTTCATTGCACCCTCGACGTTCGCGAGCAGGCGCTTCTCCGGGATCAGCGTCGGGTGCACACGCAGCTCGATGCCGTTTTCGGCACGGCGCGTGATGCCGAGCAGCTTGATCCGGTAGCCGAGCTCTTCCGCGTAGCGGATGTCGGTCGCGTCGAGCTTGCTGATGCCCTCGACGTACGCGCGGTCGAACTGCACCGGCACGCCGAACGCGATCGCGCTCATGATCGTCGCCTTGTGCGCGGCGTCGACGCCTTCGATGTCGAAGGTCGGATCGGCTTCCGCGTAGCCGAGCTCCTGCGCGGCCTTCAGCGCGGTCGCGAAGTCGAGCCCGCGGTCGCGCATTTCCGACAGGATGTAGTTGGTCGTGCCGTTGATGATGCCCGCGATGTACTGGATGCGGTTCGCGGTCAGGCCTTCGCGCAGCGCCTTGATGATCGGGATGCCGCCGGCGACGGCCGCTTCGAACGCGACCATCACGCCCTTCGCGCGCGCGGCCTCGAAGATCTCGGTGCCGTGCACCGCGAGCAGCGCCTTGTTGGCCGTCACGACGTGCTTGCCGTTCGCGATCGCGCGCAGCACGAGCTCGCGCGCGATGCCCGTGCCGCCGATCATCTCGGCGACGATTGCGATCGACGGATCATCGACGACTGCGTTGAAATCGTCGGTGATCTGCGCGGCGCCGGCATCGCCGCCGAGCGCAGCCAGCGCCTTGGCCGGGTTGCGCACCGCAATGCGCGTCACCTCGATGCCGCGCCCCGCGCGTCGCTTGATTTCTTCCTGGTTGCGGCCCAGCACCGTGAAGGTGCCGCTGCCTACCGTGCCGAAGCCCAACAGGCCAACTTTGATCGGTTCCATGCTGCGTGTGATCGATGAGTAAAAAGAATAGGTTTCGTCCGGGCTGCCGCTTACGCCGTATGGCGCTTGCGATAGCCGTCGAGGAAGCGTGCGATCCGGTTGATCGAATCGGTCAGATCGTCGAGGTTCGGCAGGAAGACCACGCGGAAGTGGTCCGGCGTCGTCCAGTTGAAGCCCGTGCCCTGCACGAGCAATACGCGCTCCTCGAGCAGCAGGTCGAGAATGAACTGCTGGTCGTTCTGGATCGGATAAAGCTTCGGGTCGAGGCGCGGGAACATGTACAGCGCGGCCTGCGGCTTCACGCAGGTCACGCCCGGGATCGACGTGAGCATGTCATACGCGAGTTCGCGCTGCTTGTACAGGCGCCCGCTCGGCACGATCAGCTCGTTGATGCTCTGGTAGCCGCCGAGCGCCGTCTGGATCGCGAACTGCCCGGGCACGTTCGCGCACAGGCGCATCGACGACAGGATGCCGAGCCCCTCGAGATAATCCTTCGCGTGCCGGCGGTTGTCGCCGCCGAGGCCCGACACGGCCATCCAGCCCGCGCGGTAGCCGCACGAGCGATAGCTCTTCGACAGGCTGTTGAACGTGACGGTGATCACGTCCTCCGACAGCGAGCCCAGCGCCGTGTGCTCGAGGCCGTCGTAGACGATCTTGTCGTACACCTCGTCGGCGAACACGATCAGCCCGTGCTGGCGCGCGATCGCGAGCAGTTCGAGCAGCAATTCGTCTGAATAAAGCGCGCCCGTCGGGTTGTTCGGGTTGATCACGACGATCGCCTTCGTGTTCGGCGTGATCTTGCGGCGGATGTCGTCGAGATCGGGCATCCATGCGTTCTGCTCGTCGCAGATGTAATGCACCGGCGTGCCGCCCGACAGGCTGACCGCCGCCGTCCACAGCGGGTAGTCGGGCGCGGGCAGCAGCACTTCGTCGCCGTCGTTCAGGAGCGCCTGGGTCGCCATCACGATCAGTTCGGACGCGCCGTTGCCGATGTAGATGTCGTCGAGGCCGACGCCCACGACGCCCTTTTCCTGCGTGTAGTGCATCACGGCCTTGCGCGCCGAGAACACGCCCTTCGAATCCGAATAGCCGGACGACGTCGGCAAATTGCGGATCATGTCCTGGATGATCTCGTCCGGCGCGTCGAAACCGAACGGCGCGAGGTTGCCGATGTTCAGCTTGATGATGCGGTGGCCTTCTTCCTCGAGGCGCTTCGCGTGCTCGAGCACCGGGCCACGGATGTCGTAGCAGACGTTGAGCAGCTTGTTCGACTTCTGAATCGGTTTCACGACGACACGGTTCCTGGGTTGGCCTTGCGGCCGGGGGGACGGGATCAAAACTGGAAAGCGGCCGGTCTGTGCGCGCTGTCTAGACTGGGAAAAAGCGGGCGGTCGGGCGCGGCTTGTGGCGACGCGCGACGCAAGTGGCGCCCGGGGGCGACCAAAAAGTTATAATTTAGCGGATTTTGGCTGACTTTCGCAATGCACCATAGCCGCGCCGGGGCCGCGCCGTCAGGCGCCCCGCGTGCTCAGGCAAGCGAAACCGGCCATCCGGGCCCGTGTGGCCCTGCACCACATTCCCCTACGGAACCGCGGAATACCGATTTGAAACTGCACCAGGACGCGAGCGGCGCGCTCAACACCGTCACCGGCTACGGCCCCGATTATGTCGACGTCAATCTCGAACGCCATGAAACGAGCGTCATCGTACTGCCCGGCGCGCCGGTCCAGGTATGGCCCGTGTCGTCGTTCGACGCGCTCGCGCCCGAGCATTTCGCGATGCTGCTCGACCCGACGCCCGAACTCGTGATCTTCGGCAGCGGCGCGCGGCTGCGCTTCCCGCACCCGCGGCTCGTCGCAGCGCTCACCGCGAAGCGGATCGGCGTCGAGACGATGGATTTCCAGGCCGCCTGCCGCACCTACAACATCCTGATGGCCGAAGGCCGCAAAGTCGCCGCCGCGCTCTTAATTGAACGTTAATCCCCGATGCGGTAAAACTCGGGCCGGCGCAGCGGGTCGATCCCCCGGATCGGCCCGGCCAGGCCGCCCGCCCCCGGCGCAACCCGCCGGCGGCCCGTCACAATAACCAACAGGCTGAAAATCCATGAACGATACGCCGTCGAGGCTACCGCTCAATCGCATCACGCTCGTCCTCCTCGTCATCGCGCTCGCGATCGTCTGGTTCGCGCCGCTCGGGCTGCGCCACCTGATCCCGAGCGACGAGGGCCGCTACGCGGAAATGGCGCGCGAGATGTTCGTCACCGGCGACTGGATCACGCCGCGCTACAACGGCTACAAGTACTTCGAGAAGCCGCCGCTGCAGACCTGGATGAACGCGCTCACGTTCGCGTGGTTCGGCATCGGCGAATGGCAGGCCCGCCTCTACACGGCCGTCGCCAGCTTCGCCGGCATCCTGCTGATCGGCTTCACCGGCGCGCGCCTGTTCAACCCGCTGTCGGGCTTCCTCGCGGCCGTCGTGCTCGCGTCGTCGCCGTACTGGAACCTGATGGGCCACTTCAACGCGCTCGACATGGGGCTGGCGTTCTGGATGACGCTGTCGCTGTGCTCGCTGCTGCTCGCGCAGCGGCCCGGGCTGCGCCCGGCCGCGGCGCGCGGCTGGATGTGGGCATGCTGGGCCGCGATGGCGTTCGCGGTGCTGTCGAAGGGCCTCGTCGGCCTGATCCTGCCGGGCGCCGTGCTGGTGCTCTACACACTGATCGCGCGCGACTGGGCGCTGTGGAAGCGCCTGTACCTGGTGAGCGGCCTCGTGATCTTCTTCGCGATCGTCACGCCGTGGTTCGTGCTCGTCCAGCAGCGCAACCCCGAGTTCTTCAACTTCTTCTTCATCGTCCAGCAGTTCCGCCGGTATCTGACCCCGGAACAGAACCGCCCGGGCCCGCTCTACTACTTCGTGCCCGTGCTGCTGGTCGGCTTCCTGCCGTGGCTGTCGGTCGCGTGGCAGAGCATCCGCCATGCGCTGCGGATGCCGCGCCAGCCGAACGGCTTCTCGCCGATGCTCGTGCTGCTGATCTGGAGCGCATTCATCTTCCTGTTCTTCAGCGCGTCGCATTCGAAGCTGATCTCGTACGTGCTGCCGGTCGCGCCGGCGCTCGCGCTGATCATCGGCGCGTACCTGCCGCTGATGAGCGCCGACCGGTTCCGCCGCCATCTGCTCGGCTATCTCGTGTTCTTCGTCGTCGCGGCGTTCGGGATCATCGCGCTCGCGTACCAGGGCGACGCCCGCACGCCGAACGCGCTGTACCGCGCGTTCCAGATGTGGCTGTACGCGGGCCTCGCAATCGCGGCCGCCCTGACGCTCGCGGCCGCGTGGCTGAACCGCCGCGCGAGCGTGGCCGCCGCGCTCGTCGCGTTCGGCGCCGCCTGGTTCGCGTTCGGCACGATCGGCGGTACCGGCCACGACGAGTTCGGCCGCTACAGCTCGGGCGCGCTGCTCGCGCCCGCGGTACGCGCCGAACTCGCGAAGCTGCCGGCCGACACGCCGTTCTACTCGATCGAGATGCTCGACCACACGTTCCCGTTCTATATGGGCCACACGACGATCATGGTCCAGCGCCAGGACGAGCTCGCGTTCGGGATCTCGATGGAGCCGAACAAGTGGATTCCGACCGTCGACGAGTGGATCACGCGCTGGAAGCAGGAAACCCATGCACTCGCGATCATGTCGCCCGGCCAGTACGACACCCTGGTCAAGCAAGGCGTGCCGATGCGCGTCGTTGCGCGCGACAACCGCCGCGTGATCGTCGAGAAACCGCAATCGTAAGGACGCCTGCCGCATGAATCCCGTTTCGTTCGTCTGCATCATCACTGGCGTGATGCTCAACGCCTGTGCGCAACTTCTGCTGAAAGCCGGCGTCAACGCCGTTGGACACTTCGAATTCAGCCGTGCGAACATCATCCCGGTCGGCCTGAAGATCGCGACCCAATTGCCGATCATCGGCGGCCTCGGCTGCTACGTGCTGAGCGTCGTGGTCTGGATCCTCGGGCTGTCGCGGGTCGACGTGTCGATCGCGTACCCGATGCTGTCGCTCGGCTACGTCGTCAACGCGTTCGCCGCCTGGTACCTGTTCGGCGAAGTGCTGTCGGTCCAGCGGCTCATCGGCATCGGCATCATCCTGATCGGCGTGCTGGTCCTCGCGCGAAGCTGAGCAAGGCCGCCGCGTTAAGCGTCCGCCTACAAAAAATCACGGTGCGATTCCGCCAACCGGTGTCTAATGCCGGTTTCGGCCGGGACCGCCCGACCCTTTTATTACACGCCATTACAGGCCAAAGCGTACATGAGCCAGACTACCGCTCCGTTTCTGCCGTTCACCCGCCCCGAGATCGATGAGGAAACCATCCAGGGCGTCGTCGAAGTGCTGCGCTCGGGCTGGATCACCACCGGCCCGCAGAGCCAGAAATTCGAAGCGGCGCTGTCCGAGTACTGCGGCGGCCGTCCGGTCCGCGCGTTCAACTCGGGCACCTGCACGCTCGAGATCGGCCTGCGCATCGCGGGCGTCGGTGCCGGCGACGAGGTGATCACGACGCCGGCGTCGTGGGTCTCGACCAGCAACGTGATCATCGAAACCGGCGCGACGCCCGTGTTCGCCGACATCGATCCCGTCACGCGCAACATCGACCTCGACAAGCTCGAGCAGGCGATCACGCCGCGCACGAAGGCGATCATCCCCGTGTTCCTGTCCGGCCTGCCGGTCGACATGGACCGCCTGTACGCGATCGCGCGCGCGCACAAGCTGCGCGTGATCGAGGATGCGGCGCAGGCGTTCGGCTCGACGTGGAACGGCAAGCGCATCGGCGCGATCGGCGACATCGTGTCGTTCAGCTTCCACGCGAACAAGAACCTGACGACGATCGAAGGCGGCGCCCTCGTGCTGAACAACGAGGAAGAAGCGACGCTCGCGCAGAAGTACCGGCTGCAGGGCATCACGCGCACCGGCTTCGACGGGATGGACTGTGACGTGCTCGGCGGCAAGTACAACCTGACCGACGTCGCTGCGCGCGTCGGCCTCGGCCAGTTGCCCCACCTCGAGCGCTTCACCGCGCAGCGCCGCGCGCTCGCGCGCGCGTATTTCGCCGCGTTCGACGGCAGTGCGGCCGTGAAGCTCGGCGTCGGCCTGCCGATCGCCGAATTCGAGAACGGCAACTGGCACATGTTCCTGATCACGCTGCCGCTCGAACGGCTGACGATCTCGCGCGCCGAGTTCATGGCGCAGCTGAAGGAACGCGGCATCGGCACGGGCATCCACTACCCGGCGATCCATCTTTTCACGCTGTACCGTGCGCGCGGCTTCAAGGAGGGCATGTTCCCCCACGCCGAACGGTACGGCGCGTCGACCGTCACGCTGCCGCTCTTCACGCAGATGACGGAAGGCGACGTGCGTCGCGTGGTCGACGCCATCAACCAGATTTGCGAACAATACGGAAAATAAGCGTACATGAGTCACCTTGAAGCACGCGCCGGGCATCCGGTCGCCGGGCAGCCCGAAGTATCGATCATCATCCCCGTGTACAACGAGGAAGACGGCCTCGCTGCGCTGTTCGCACGGCTGTATCCGGCGCTCGACGCACTCGACACATCGTACGAAGTGATCCTGATCAACGACGGCAGCCGCGACCGCTCGGCCGCGATGCTCGCCGATCAGTTCCACGTACGTCCCGACACGACGCGCATCGTGCTGCTCAACGGCAACTACGGCCAGCACATGGCGATCCTCGCCGGCTTCGCGCAATCGCGCGGCGAGATCGTCATCACGCTCGATGCCGACCTGCAGAACCCGCCCGAGGAAATCGGCAAGCTGATCGCGAAGATGCGCGAGGGCTACGACTACGTCGGCTCGATCCGCAAGCAGCGCCAGGACAGCCTGTGGCGACGCAAGGCGTCGCAGATGATGAACCGTCTGCGTGAGCGCATCACGCGCATCAAGATGACCGACCAGGGCTGCATGCTGCGCGCGTACAGCCGCCGCATCATCGACACGATCAACGTGTGCGGCGAAGTCAACACGTTCATCCCCGCACTCGCGTATACGTTCGCGCAGAACCCGACCGAGATCGAGGTCGCGCACGAGGAGCGTTTCGCCGGCGAGTCGAAGTACTCGCTGTACAGCCTGATCCGCCTGAACTTCGACCTCGTGACGGGCTTCTCGGTCGTGCCGCTGCAGTGGCTGTCGTTCATCGGCGTGATCCTGTCGATCGGCTCCGCCGCGCTGTTCGTGCTGCTGCTCGTGCGCCGCTTCATCGTCGGCGCGGAAGTGCAAGGCGTGTTCACGCTGTTCGCCATCACGTTCTTCCTGCTCGGCGTGATCATCTTCGCGCTCGGCCTGCTCGGCGAATACGTCGGCCGCATCTACCAGCAGGTGCGCGCGCGGCCGCGCTACCTGATCCAGGCCGTGCTCGAACAGCACGACGGCGTGCCGGCGGTGCCGGCCGGCGCAAACCGCTCGGGGGCCACGCAATGAAGCCGCGCGCAGTCGTCTTCGCCTATCACAACGTCGGCGTGCGGTGCCTGCAGGTGCTGCTCGCGCGCGGTGTCGACGTCGCACTCGTCGTCACGCACGAGGACAACCCGAACGAGAACATCTGGTTCGGCAGTGTCGCGTCCGTCGCGGCCGAGCACGGGATTCCGGTCGTCACGCCGGCCGATCCCGCCGATCCGGCGCTGCGCCGCGCGGTATCCGACGCGCAGCCCGACTTCATCTTCTCGTTCTATTACCGGCACATGCTGCCGGTGGACCTGCTCGCGATCGCACCGCGCGGTGCGTACAACATGCATGGTTCGATGCTGCCGAAATACCGGGGTCGGGTACCGACCAACTGGGCGGTGCTGAACGGCGAAACCGAAACCGGCGCGACGCTGCACGAGATGGCCGCCAAGCCCGACGCGGGTGCAATCATCGGACAAACCGCGGTGCCGATCCTGCCGGACGACACGGCCACGCAGGTGTTCGACAAGGTCACGGTAGCCGCCGAACAGACGCTCTGGCGCGTCCTGCCCGCACTGCTCGCGGGCGAGGCGCCGCACCTGCCGAACGATCTCGCCACCGGCAGCTACTACGGCGGGCGCAAGCCCGAGGATGGCCGCGTCGACTGGTCGAAGCCGGCCGCGCAGGTCTATAACCTGGTGCGCGCGGTCGCGCCCCCGTATCCGGGCGCGTTCACGGACGTCGACGGCACGCGTTTCGTGATCGCGCGCGCGCGCCTCGCGGCACCCGGCAGCGCGGCGGCGGCCGCCGCCGCGGATTTGCCGCCCGGCCTGCACGTAAGCGATAATGCGCTATTCGGCGTCTGCGGCGACAGCCGCGCCCTATCCATTCTCGAGCTGTGGCAGCAGCGCGACGGCAGCGAAACCGTCGTGACGCCCGCGGAATTCGCGCAGTTCATTCATTCTTCCCGTCATTCATGAAAGCAAAAAAAGTCCTGATCCTGGGTGTGAACGGCTTCATCGGCCATCACCTGTCCAAGCGCATTCTTGAAACCACCGATTGGGAAGTGTTCGGCATGGACATGCAGACCGATCGACTGGGCGACCTCGTCAACCACGAGCGGATGCATTTCTTCGAAGGCGACATCACGATCAACAAGGAGTGGGTCGAGTATCACGTGAAGAAGTGCGACGTGATCCTGCCGCTCGTCGCGATCGCGACGCCCGCCACCTACGTCCAGCAGCCGCTGCGCGTGTTCGAACTCGACTTCGAGGCGAACCTGCCGATCGTGCGTTCGGCCGTCAAGTACGGCAAGCACCTCGTGTTCCCGTCGACCTCCGAGGTCTACGGCATGTGCTCGGACGAGCAGTTCGACCCGGATGCGTCGGCCCTCACCTACGGCCCGATCAACAAGCCGCGCTGGATCTACGCGTGCTCGAAGCAGCTGATGGACCGCGTGATCTGGGGTTACGGGATGGAAGGCCTGAACTTCACGCTGTTCCGCCCGTTCAACTGGATCGGCCCGGGCCTCGACTCGATCTACACGCCGAAGGAAGGCAGCTCGCGCGTGGTCACGCAGTTCCTCGGCCACATCGTGCGCGGCGAGAACATCAGCCTCGTCGACGGCGGCTCGCAGAAGCGTGCGTTCACCGACATCGGCGACGGCATCAGCGCGCTGATGAAGATCATCGAGAACAAGGACGGCGTCGCGTCGGGCAAGATCTACAACATCGGGAATCCGAAGAACAATTTCTCGGTTCGCGAACTCGCGCACAAGATGCTCGAACTGGCGGCCGAATTCCCGGAGTACGCCGATTCGGCCAAGCAGGTGAAGCTCGTCGAGACGACGTCCGGCGCCTACTACGGCAACGGCTACCAGGACGTGCAGAACCGCGTGCCGAAGATCGAGAACACGATGCAGGAACTCAGCTGGGCGCCGCAAGCGACGTTCGACGACGCACTGCGCAACATCTTCGAAGCGTATCGCGGCCACGTCGCCGACGCGCGCGCGCTCGTCGAACAGCAAGGCTGATCGGGACGCTCGCTTGGCTCGTATCGTCCTCAAGATCGACGTCGACACGCTGCGCGGCACGCGCGAAGGCGTGCCGAACCTCGCGCGTATCTTCGACCGCTTCAGTGCGCGCGCGACCTTCCTCTTCAGCCTCGGCCCGGATCACACGGGCTGGGCGCTGCGGCGCGTGTTCCGCCCCGGCTTCCTGAAGAAAGTGTCGCGCACGTCGGTGGTCGAGCACTACGGCGTGAAGCAGCTGATGTACGGCGTGCTGCTGCCGGGCCCCGACATCGGCCGCCGCGCGATCGCCGACATGCGCGCGATTCACGAAGCCGGCTTCGAATGCGGGATCCACACGTGGGATCACGTGTACTGGCAGGACAACGTCCGCGTGCGCGACCGCGACTGGACCGCTCGTGAAATGCAGAAGAGTCACGCGCGCTTCATCGATATCTTCGGTGCGCCGCCCGTCACGCACGGCGCAGCGGGCTGGCAGATGAACGATTCCGCATTCGAGCAGATCGACGCCTGGGGGATGCGCTATGCGTCCGATGGTCGCGGCCACTCGCCGTACCTGCCGGTCGTCGACGGCCGCACGCTGTCGCACGTGCAGATGCCCACCACGCTGCCGACGCTCGACGAAGTGCTCGGCATCGACGGCGTCGACACGCACAACGTCGCCGCGCACATCCTCAAGTTCACCGAAACCAATCCGCACGACCAGGTGTTCACGCTGCATGCGGAACTGGAAGGCCAGAAGCTCGCGCCCGTGTTCGAGCAACTGCTCGCCGGCTGGCGTGCGCAAGGCCACACGTTTGCGACGATGGGCGACTATCACGCGACGCTGGACCGCGACTCGCTGCCATCGTACCCTGTCACGTGGGGCGAAATCCCCGGCCGCTCCGGCGAACTGATCGTCCAGCCCGACTGAGTTCGTCCAGGCGCACGCCGGCGCCGCTCTCCAGACCTTCCCGCACAGTTGCCGCCGCGCGCCACCCGCACGCATCGCGGCGGCTGTGCGCCTCCATAACAACAGGAGAAACACGTGTCCGTCGAAGTTGACCGTCAAGTTCCCGATTTCACCGCACCGGCCACGGGCGGCGACATTTCGCTGTCCGACCTGAAGGGCAAGAAGCTCGTGCTGTACTTCTATCCGAAGGACAACACGCCGGGCTGCACGACCGAAGGGCTGCAGTTCCGCGATCTCTATCCGAAGTTCAAGAAAGCCGGTGCGGAAGTCATCGGCGTGTCGCGCGACAGCCTGCGCTCGCATGACAATTTCAAGGCAAAGCTCGAACTGCCGTTCCCGCTGATTTCCGATGCCGACGAAGCGCTGTGCGCGCTGTTCGATGTCATCAAGATGAAGAAAATGTATGGCAAGGAAGTACGCGGAATCGAGCGTTCCACGTTCCTGATCGACGCCGACGGCGTGCTTCGCCAGGCATGGCGCGGCATCAAGGTACCGGGGCATGTGGACGACGTGCTAAGTGCTGTACAAGCGCTTTGAGGCGCGTTATATTGGGCCGCAATGAATGCCAGTTCGCCCCATATTTCTCGTAGCTGCGCCGGTGCTCGTTGCGATGCTTGCCGGCACCTGACGCGCATTACGACGGTATCAGCCGAGCCGCATGCCTCTTTCGACGAGGCAGCGGCTTTTTTTATGGATCGCGCGCCGGCCCCCGGTCCGGCCCTCACCGCGTCAAGGAGCTGACCGACACCTAGGCGAACCGGCTAGACGAACTTCCTGTGCGCCACCGCGCGCAAACTGCATGCGTCTACGTCACGCAGGATGCGATCAGCGGCGCACGCCATGCGACACGATTCCTCCCGAGGGACACCATGCCTTTGCCTACTCCCCCCAGCAAGCTCGGCAGCCTGCTGCCGCCCGACGAATACAAGGCGAAAGCGCGGCCCGCGAAAGCCGCGAAGAAATCCGCCGAAGGGGACGCATCCACAGCCGGTGACTTTGGTCCGGCTAGCGTGGCCCAACCGATGACCGAAGCCGCAAACACGGCCGCGCCGCTGCGCGCCGTCGCATCTTCGGCGCAAGACACCGCGAGCGCACCCGCACGCGGCCGCAAGACCAAACAGACGGCTGCCCTGCTGCAGCCGATGCCGGCGCCCGCCGAACCCGCGGCACCGGTCGTTGCACGCAACGACAAACCGGCTGCCGACAAACCGGCCGCCGCCCCCGCGCGCGATACCGGCGCCGCGACGAAGTCGCGCAGCCGCAAGCCCGCCGAAGCCGAACTGCAGAAACTGTTCGTGCTCGACACCAACGTGCTGATGCACGACCCGAGCAGCCTCTTCCGCTTCGAGGAACACGACGTCTATCTGCCGATGATGACGCTCGAGGAACTCGACAACCACAAGAAGGGGATGTCCGAAGTCGCGCGCAACGCACGCCAGGTCAGCCGCACGCTCGACGCGCTCGTCGCCGATGCCGGCCCGATCACGGCCGGCATCCCGCTGTCGCGCCTCGGCAGCCGCGAAGCGCTCGGCCGCCTGTACTTCCAGACGAAGCTTGCGGACATCGCGCCCGTCGAAGGCTTGCCCGAAGGCAAGGCCGACAACCAGATCCTCGGCGTCGTGCGTGCGCTGCAGCGCGACCGGCCCGATCGCCAGGTCGTGCTGGTGTCGAAAGACATCAACATGCGGATCAAGGCGCACGCGCTCAGCCTGCCCGCTGAAGACTACTTCAACGACCAGGTGCTCGAGGATAAAGACCTCCTGTACAACGGCGTGCGCGAACTGCCGCAGGACTTCTGGACCAAGCATGCGAAGGGCATGGAGAGCTGGCAGGACACGAAGACGGGCACCACGTACTACCGCGTGACGGGCCCGCTCGTCGCGTCGATGCTCGTCAACGAGTTCGTCTATCTCGAGCCGCAGAACGGCGAGCCGACGTTCCATGCGATCGTCCGCGAACTGAACGGCAAGACGGCGCTGCTGCAGACGCTGCGCGACTACAGCCACCACAAGAACAACGTGTGGGGCATCACCGCGCGCAACCGCGAGCAGAACTTCGCGCTGAACCTGCTGATGAACCCCGAGATCGACTTCGTCACGCTGCTCGGCCAGGCCGGTACCGGCAAGACGCTCGTCGCGCTCGCGGCCGGCCTCGCGCAGGTGCTCGACGACAAGCGCTACAACGAGATCATCGTGACGCGCGCGACCGTGCCCGTCGGCGAGGACATCGGTTTCCTGCCGGGCACCGAGGAAGAGAAGATGCAGCCGTGGATGGGCGCATTCGACGACAACCTCGAAGTGCTGCAGAAGACCGACGACGCTGCCGGCGAATGGGGGCGCGCGGCGACGCAGGAACTGATCCGTTCGCGCCTGAAGGTCAAGAGCATGAACTTCATGCGCGGCCGCACGTTCGTCGACAAGTACCTGATCATCGACGAAGCGCAGAACCTGACGCCGAAGCAGATGAAGACGCTCGTCACGCGCGCGGGCCCCGGCACGAAGATCGTGTGCCTCGGCAACATCGCGCAGATCGATACGCCTTACCTGACCGAAGGCAGCTCGGGCCTCACGTACGTGGTCGACCGCTTCAAGGGCTGGGGCCACAGCGGCCACGTGACGCTCGCGCGCGGCGAACGCTCGCGGCTCGCCGACTACGCGTCGGACATCCTGTAATCACGCGTTGTACCGGCCGGTCGGCCGGCACCCGACGCCTCGCGGCGCTCCGTTTCCGGAGCGCCGTTTTTATTTGGGGTCGGAATCACAAGTAATACATCGTCACGCAACACCCCGGTTTACGCGCGAAACTTCAAGTAAATTCTCAAGAATGGTTGCTTAAGCCCCGCCGGAGCGTCTACCATCGGGTCTGTCTGTTGTCATACGATTCGCGAGCGTGTCGCGCTCGCCCGCCTTGCCATGCTTCGAATCTGGGTTCCCGTTGCTGTCGTTTCACTGCTTGCGGCCTGCTCCAGCGTGCCGCCGCAGTCGGCATCGCGTCCCGCCTCGGGCATGAAGATCACGACGCCGCGCGCATTCCCCGCCCCCGCCAATTTCCCGAAGTTCGTCGATCACAGCGTCGGCCAGGAAGAAATCTCGATCCAGGCGATGAGCCTCGTCGGCGTCCCGTATCGCTGGGGCGGCAACACGCCGACGAGCGGCTTCGACTGCAGCGGGCTCGTGCGCTACGTGATCGGCCGTGCGGCCGACGTGAACCTGCCGCGCACGACCGCCGACATGAGCGGCCGCGGCGTGTCGATCGATCCCGACCAGGTCGCGCCGGGCGACCTGATCTTCTTCAATACGACCGGACGGCCACATTCGCACGTCGGCATCTATGTCGGCAAGCTGCGCTTCGTCAACGCGCCGTCGACGGGCGGTACCGTGCGGCTCGACTACTTGACGAACCCATACTGGGCCAAGCGATTCGACGGCATTCGCCGGGTCGCGCCGCCGCGCGGGGCGCCTACGCCGTTCGATGCGCCGACCTACGAGGCGAAGCGTGACGAGCCGCGCAGCGCGCCGGCGGTCGCACCTGCCCCGGTGGTCGTCACTGCCGCCGCGCCGCGGCAACCGGCCTATGCACCGCCGCAACCTGCCGCGGCCCAGGCACCCGCACCGGTCATGCCGGCCACGCAGGTCGCGTCGACCACCACGGCCGCCCCTGCAGCCGCGTCGGCCGACCCGTATGAACCGCCGCCGCCGCGCATGCAGGCCGCTCAACAGCAGGCAACGTCCGTGAATGACGGCACGGGCACCGCCGCCGTGGCGGCGAATACCGCGCCGGCCGGCCCAGCCGAGGTCGGCACACGGATTCCGACAACGGCCCTGACAGCTGCCCAGGCTGCCGCCTTCGATACGGAACCGCCGCCCGCCGTCGCAGCGACGTCACCGCGCAACGCCGAGCCCGCCCCTGTCCAGGTATTGCGCGCGTCGACGCAATCCGCCCCCGCCAGCCCGCGCACTGCCACCGCAGACGATCCGATTGCACGGTTCGCGAACGGAAGTTACTGACCCGCTTCGCCAGCCACGCCGGTCACCTCGGCCCGCATCCGTCGCTCATCGTCCGCCACGAACACCCCGTTCCAAAAGAAAATGCGCCGCAGCCTTTCGGCTTGCGGCGCATTTCATGTCGATCCGTCAGCGTCGGTGATCAGAAGATCTGGTGGCCGAGCCACCATCCGCCCGCCGCGAACAGCGCGGACGCGGGCAGCGTCAGCACCCATGCCCACACGATGTTGCCGGCGACGCCCCAGCGCACGGCCGACAACTTCTGCGTCGCGCCGACACCGACGATCGCGCCGGTGATCGTGTGCGTGGTCGACACCGGAATGCCGAGGAACGATGCGAGGAACAGCGTCATCGCACCGCCGGTTTCCGCACAGAAACCACCGACCGGCTTGAGCTTCGTGATCTTCTGGCCCATCGTGCGCACGATGCGCCAGCCACCGAACAGCGTGCCGAGGCCCATCGACAGATAGCACGCGCCGATCACCCACGCGGGCGGCGCATCGGCGGTCGCCGACGCATAGCCCGTCGCGATCAGCAGCATCCAGATGATGCCGATCGTCTTCTGCGCGTCGTTGCCGCCGTGGCCGAGGCTGTACAGCCCGGCCGACAGCAGCTGCAACCGGCGGAAGCGCCGGTCGACCTTGCTGGGCGCGGTACGGAAATACAGCCACGACACGCCGAGCATGAACAGCGAGCCGAGGATGAAACCGAGCAGCGGCGAAATGAAGATGAACGCGATGGTCTTCAGCAGCCCGTCGATGTTCAGCGAACTCCAGCCGGACTTCGCGAGCGCTGCGCCGACCAGACCGCCGATCAGCGCATGCGACGAGCTCGACGGAATCCCGTAGTACCACGTGATCACGTTCCAGCCGATCGCACCGATCAGCGCACCGAACACGACGTAGTGGTCGACGATCTCGGGATCGATCGTGCCTTTACCGACGGTCTGCGCGACTTTCAGGTGGAAGATGAAATACGCGATGACGTTGAACGCCGCCGCGAACACGACGGCCTGCTGGGGTTTCAGCACCCCGGTGGACACGACGGTGGCGATCGAGTTCGCCGCGTCGTGAAAGCCGTTCATGAAGTCGAATACGAGCGCGACGAGCACCAGCGTCGCGACCATCCATAGGGCGAGTTGTATCGAATGCATCGTGGTCCGCTCAGGCGTTTTCCAGCACGATGCCTTCGATGATGTTCGCGACGTCCTCGCACTTGTCGGTGATCTCTTCGAGCAGCTCGTAGATCGCCTTCAGCTTGATGAGCGTCTTCACGTCGTCTTCCTCGCGGAACAGCTTCGACATTGCCGCGCGCAGCACCCGATCGGCCTCCGACTCCCAGCGGTCGATCTCCTCGCACGCCTTGAGGATCTGCGCCGACTGCTTCATGTCGGACAGCATGCCGACGGCCTGCTGCACGTGCTGCGCCGACTGCGTGACAATGTGCGCGAGCTGGCTCGCTTCGGACGTGACGGCACGCACGTCGTACAGCGACACGGCCGTCGCGACGTCCTCCATCAGGTCGAGGATGTCGTCCATCGTCGTGATCAGCTTGTGGATCTCGTCGCGATCGAGCGGCGTGATGAAGGTCTTGTGCAGCAGATCGATCGTTTCGTGCGTGAGCTTGTCTGCGGCCTTTTCGGCCGTCTGCACGTTTTGCTTGTGAATCTCGGCATCGGCGAGATTGTCGATCAGCAGTTCGAGCTCGCGACCACCGGAAACGATGTACTTCGCGTGCGCATTGAAAAGTTCAAAGAACTTGCCCTCGGTGGGCATGAATCGACCGAACATGGGATTCCTGAGAGATTGTCAAACTACTGTCACGAAAACGGGCGACATTGTACCGTTTTCGGTCGCGACGCGACGCGCGCACATGCGCGCGCCGGGATTGGATACAACGCTTGGCGATTTAGGGCTTTACAAACCGGCGTTACTCGCCGTAGAAGGTCTGCGCCCCTGCAAAGTTGTCGAACTTCGTGTATTGCCCCAGGAACGTGAGTCGAACGGGGCCGATCGGACCGTTACGCTGCTTGCCGATGATGATCTCGGCCGTGCCCTTGTCGGGGCTGTCCGGGTTGTAAACTTCGTCACGGTAAATGAACAGGATCACGTCCGCATCCTGTTCGATTGCGCCAGATTCACGCAAGTCCGACATCACCGGGCGTTTGTTCGGGCGTTGTTCGAGGCCGCGGTTCAGCTGCGACAGCGCGATCACCGGCACGTCGAGTTCCTTCGCGAGGCTCTTCAGCGATCGCGAGATTTCCGAAATTTCCGTCGCGCGGTTCTCGCCCTGCGACGAACCCGACATCAGCTGCAGGTAGTCGACGATGATCAGGCCGAGCTTGCCGCATTGCCGCGCAAGACGCCGCGCCCGCGAGCGCAATTCCATCGGGTTCAGGCCGCCCGTTTCGTCGATGAAAAGCTGCGCCTCGCTCATCTTCTGCACCGCGTGCGTCAGCTTCGGCCAATCCTCGTCCGTCAGGCGGCCCGTCCGCATCCGGTGCTGGTCGAGCCGGCCGATCGAGCCGAGCATACGCATCACGAGCTGGGTGCCCGGCATTTCCATCGAGAACACCGCCACCGGCAGCCCGTACTCGACTGCGACGTATTCTCCGATGTTCATCGAGAAGGCCGTCTTACCCATCGATGGGCGCCCCGCGACGATGATCAGTTCGCCGCCATGCATCCCGGACGTCATCCGGTCGAGGTCGACGAAGCCCGTCGGCGTGCCCGTGACGTCGCTCGGGTTCGCGGTGTGGTACAGCGTGTCGATGCGCTCGACGACCTGGGTCAGCAGCGGGCCGATCTCGAGGAAGCCCTGGTTGCCACGCGCGCCGTCTTCGGCGATCGAAAACACCTTCGACTCGGCTTCGTCGAGCAGCTGGCGGACTTCCTTGCCCTGCGGGTTGAACGCATCGGCCGAGATTTCGTCGGCGACCGACACGAGCCGGCGCAGCACCGCGCGGTCGCGCACGATTTCCGCATAGCGGCGGATGTTCGCAGCGCTCGGCGTGTTCTGCGCGAGGGCGTTCAGGTACGCGAGCCCGCCGACGTCATCGGCCTTGCCGGACGTGGTCAGCGCTTCGTACACGGTCACGACGTCGGCCGGGCGCGTCGACGCGATCAGGCGGCCGATGTGCTCGTAGATGATCCGGTGGTCGTAGCGGTAGAAATCGCCCTGCGACAGGAAGTCGGCAATCCGGTCCCAGGCCGCGTTGTCGAGCAACAGGCCGCCGAGCACCGATTGTTCGGCTTCGACCGAGTGCGGCGGGACTTTCAGCGATTCGATTTGAGGATCTTGCGGCGCGTTCATGGGTTGGGATTATCGCGAATAACCTACGACGACGCCAGCGAGAGGCAGTCGCCGGCGAGCGGGCAATAAAAAAGGCAGGCCCCGGTTTCCCGGGCGCCTGCCCTTGTCCGGACGGCGGAAGCCGCCCGGAAAGCTTGCGTACGCTTACGCGTGGTCGCCGATCACGTTGATCGTGACGTCGACGACGACGTCCGTGTGCAGCGCGACCTGGACGCTGTGCTCGCCGATCATCTTCAGCGGGCCTTCCGGCATGCGAACTTGCAGCTTCTCGACTTCGAAACCTGCCTTCTTCAGCAGTTCCGCGACGTCGCCGTTCGTGACCGAGCCGAACAGACGGCCGTCAACGCCCGACTTCTGCGTGATTTCGAACGACTGGCCGTTCAGCTTCTCGCCGACTGCCTGCGATGCTGCCAGCTTTTCAGCGGCGATCTTTTCGAGTTCAGCGCGGCGAACTTCGAATTCGGCGATCGCTTCCTTCGTTGCACGGCGAGCCTTGCGGTTCGGGATCAGGAAGTTGCGAGCGTAACCGTCCTTGACCTTGACGATATCGCCGAGGTTGCCCAGATTGGCGACTTTTTCCAACAGAATGATTTGCATTCGAATTCTCCTTATTGCGTCGCCTGATTACGCCTTGTGCTGATCGGTGTACGGCAGCAGCGCGAGGAAACGCGCACGCTTGATTGCCGTGTCCAGCTGACGCTGATAGTGCGCCTTCGTACCCGTCAGACGAGCCGGCGTGATCTTGCCGTTTTCGCCGATGAAGTCCTTCAGCGTTTCCGTGTCCTTGTAGTCGATCTGCTCGACGCCGGCTGCCGTGAAGCGGCAGAACTTCTTGCGCTTGAAGAGCGGGTTTTGTTGCTGACGACGCTTGTCGAATTTCTTACCAGTGGGGCGGGCCATGTTCAGTCCTTTCCAATGTCCTGCAATGCTGTGATGTGAAACACCAAGGTTCTCGCGTTGCGGCTTTTCTTTGCCAGGAAGCCCGTGAACAGCGTCTCGACGCCCATTTCACGGCTTTCCAGCTTGCCGCTCGCCTCACCGGCCGCCACCGCCTCGATCGTCATTTCGACCTGACGGGGAATGCCTGCTTCGACGACTTCCGTGCGGTGATGCAACGTGGCGCTTGCGATCGGAACACCTGCCGGCGTATATCGCACCGGTGCGCGTTCGACGACGCTTGCCGTCAATTGCAACCTGTTCACGTGAGTGGCGCGCTCCTTGATGGCTTAAATAACGACGAACTTAAGCCTGCGCTTCGGTCGGCTGAGCTGCAGCCGCCTTCTTGGCTTCTTCGCGCTGAACTTCCTTCATCATCGGCGACGGGCCGGTTTCGGCCTTCTTCATCTTGACGATGAGGTGACGCAGCACGGCGTCGTTGAACTTGAACGCGTGTTCGAGTTCGTCGAGCGTCGTCTGGTCGCACTCGATGTTCATGCAGACGTAGTGAGCCTTCGCGAGTTTCTCGATCATGTAGGCCAGCTGGCGACGGCCCCAGTCTTCGACACGGTGGATCTGGCCGCCGTGCGACGTGATCGTGGTCTTGTAACGCTCGATCATCGCGGGCACTTGCTCGCTCTGATCGGGGTGCACGATGAATACGATTTCGTAATGACGCATACACACTCCTTATGGATTAAAGCCACCCGGGCGTCTGAACCGGTGTGGCAAGTGAGAAGCCGAAGATTCTAACCCGGATACGGGGCATGCGCAAGGTCGATCGATGATTTCCCGCCGGATTCGGCCGTGTTTTCAACGACTTGAGCCGTGTGCGGCGCCGAAACGGCCAGCGGGCGGTCGTTTCACGTTCGGGGTCGGATCGTTTGCCGGTGCGATCCGCGCCGGCTGCCCGCCCTCCGGCGGGCCCGACGCAGGCGCCCTTGCCCGCGCCTCGCCCCCTTCGGCGATGCGGGCGGCCCCGCCGCTATTCGCTGCGCGCCCCCGCGAGCCGCGCGTCGAGCGCGGTCCTGAACGCGGTCAGTGCCGGCGCTTCGGCGTCGGTCACGGCCCACCACGTCATCCCCGCAGCGTCCCAGCGATCGAGCGCGTAGCCCTGCGACACGGTCGCGTACGGCGCCTGCGCGTTGCCTTCGCCGGCCGGCCGCACGTAGACGTCGATCACGTGCTGCCGATAGCGGTACACGAGCACCGCGACGCGGCGATGCCCGACGTAATCGAGCCGGCCGCCGACCAGCGCGAAGCCGCTCGCGGCGAGATCCTCGACCGGCGGTGCATAGTCGAGCCGGCCGTTGAACCATGGCTTCACCGTGTGCCGGTCGGTCGAGATCACGTCGATGTCGCGCGCCGACAGGCCCGCCCGCACGTGGCTCGCCACGAGTTCGTCGACCGTGCGATCGGTTTCGGCATGGTGTGCAGTGAGCGCCATCCCGGCCGCCGCGGCCAGCGCGACCATCAGCGCCACGCCCCAGCCGAGCCCCGGCAGCGCCACCACGCGCGGCCCCGGGCCG
>NZ_JAAGPM010000074.1:0-39171 GCF_017104865.1 Burkholderia sp. Ac-20349 | reverse complement strand
TGACCCGTGGCGTTGACGGTGAACAACCCGACACGCTGGTGCGGTACGCGTACAACCATGCCGGCGAACTGGTGGCCGTTACGGATCGTAGCGGCCATGTCGGTCGGCGCTTTGCGTACGAGCATGGGCTGATGGTCCAGCACACGATGCGCGGCGGCCTGCAGTGTTTCTATGAGTGGCAGGGTGTCGGCCGCGATGCGCGCGTCGTGCGCCACTGGACCAATGACGGCGAAGCGTACACGTTCAATGCGGATCTCGTTCAGCGTTCGGTGACGATTACCGATCAGATCGGTCGCGTTACCCGCTGGACGTGGAACGAGGATCAGCAGCCGACGAGCCATACGGATGCCGAAGGCCACGTTTGGCAGTTGGAGTGGAACGCAAAGCGGCAGTTGATCAGCACGACCGACCCGGCGGGGAACACGACGCGCTTCGAATATGACGAGCGTGGGCGACAGACGCAGCGCATCGATGCGCTTGGCTAGGTCGAGCGAACCGAGTGGAATGGGTACTACGACCTGCCTGTAGCGGAAACCGATCCGGCGGGTTTTGCGACCGGTTATCACCGGGACGAGCGCGGGCTCGTGTATACGATTCGCGATGCGCGGGGTGGGTACAAGTTCCTCGAGTGGAATGGCCGTGCGCAGTTCAATTTTTGTGAACACTCAACTGGAGAGGAATCATGGGTGCGTGGGGTTTTGAACCGTGGGGAAACGATGAGTCAGTGAGTTGGTTTGCGAAATTCATCAAAAGCTGCAATCTGACCATGGTAAAAGATAGTTTTGATAATTTCAATGAAGCGGACGAATTTAAATACGAGCAAATCAGGGCCGCATGTTATATTTTACAGTTTTTGGCAAAACCTTATATTTGGCAGCAGGATGAAAAAAATGGAGATGCAAAAAAACTTCTCGAGAGGGGTATAGAAATTCTTGGAAATATGATAAATCCACCAAATTCAAAATGGACATTCTTGGAAATGTGGGATTCTGAAGATGGAATTATCAGATCGGTTGAAAGTCAGATTTTGGAATTAAAAAAATGTCTTTCCGAATGGAAGGCTTGAAGTCTAAAAAGTGACGCGCTTCCGGCCAAGCAGTGGCAGTACGACGCGGCGGGCGACGTCGTCCAGAAGCGCGATCAGCGCTACGGGACGACGAACTACAGTTACGACCCAACCGGCCGCATTGAGCAGGCGACGGGGCCAGGCCAGCCGTCCGAGGTGTTCCGCTGGGATGCCGCCGCGAACCTGGTATCGAGCGACCACCCGGGCGGCTACGTTGAGCACAACCGGCTCAAGATGTTCGAGGACAAGCGCTTCGAGTATGACGTTTATGGGCGGCTGGTTCGCAAGCTGAGTGGTCACGGGCCTTCCAAAGAATTGGCTCTCGAGTACGACGATTGGAATCAGCTAAAGACCGTCGTGACGAAGGACCGGCTTGGTGTCGCGACCACGCATTTCGAATACGACGCGTTCGGTCGGCGGATTCGGAAGCTCAATGGGGGTTATGCGAGTACGGACTTCCTGTGGGATGGCATGCGGCTTGTGCAGGAGACGTATCACGATCGTCAGGGTGAGGAAGCGCTGACGTATTTGTATGAGTCCAACAGCTACGTACCGCTTGCGCGGATCGATCAGGCGGCGCCCGCGGCGAACGACGACGATGCGCGCGACACCGTCTACTATTTCCATAACGACGTGTCGGGGTTGCCCGAAGAGCTGACCGACGTCGACGGCGAACTGGTCTGGCAGGCTCGCTACAAGGTGTGGGGCAACGCAGTTCAGGAGGAATGGATCGCGCGAGCGCCGCAGCGGCCTGGGCCGGCGTGGGGCGAATTGCAGGCGGCGGCTCCGGTCCCGACGCATGTGCCTCGGCCGCAGAACCTGCGCTTCCAGGGGCAGTATCTGGACCGTGAGACCGGGCTGCACTACAACACCTTCCGGTTCTACGATCCGGATATCGATCGCTTCATCAACCCCGACCCAATCTCATTGCATGGCGGGATCAACCTATATCAACATGCACCGAACCCGATAAGCTGGGTTGATCCTTGGGGTTTGACGCCCTGCCTTGGTCTCCCGTCAACACGTAAGTCCAGTGGCACTGGATCTAGTTATGATCGAGTCAACGGACAGGGACTTTATGTTTTGCACGATGGACAGAACATCTTGTACGTCGGTAGAGGCGATGCACCTTCGCGACTGGGCATTCATGCCAATACGCCAGGGAAGTCCCAGTTGATGCGGTTGAATATTTTTGATAATAATTTGACGAAGTCTGAGGCGAAATTTTTGGAGCAGAAGATTATGGGCTTGAACGGTGGCGCGCAATCCGACAATCCGCTAACGAATCTTCTTAATCAGATTCGTTCGTATAGTCAAAAAAATCCCAACGCGAGTGCTTATGATGTCGCGGGACATAGTGCTGAATGGCGGCAACAAATATTGAGCGACACGCTTTCTGTTTTGCAAGGTCGCTGACTATGAATGTTGTATATAAAGAGGGAGACGTTTTTGTTATTGCGTTGAGCGATGGGAGGTTTGCCGTCTGTCAGATAGTTTTTTACTCTCAAGGGAAATTTAAAAAGTCATTTGCTTTCTGTGTTTTGTCAATCCAGGAGGGGCGAGATTTTGATCTCGATAGGGCCGATGATTTCCCTCCGATGACTTTCCTGAAATTCAAGAGGGAGGTTCGTATTATATTTGCCGGTATTCAGCTGATTGCAAAAGGTGAGTGGCCAATTATCGGGCATTCTGATTTATCTGATGATAAATTGGCGATGAAGATTTTTAATTATGCGGGTGGATTATTCGATGGGGATGAGGAGATCGGGCGCATTCCTGTTTCCGATTGCTCGAAATACACAACGATGGAAGTGTGTGGGTTCGATCTTGTCCAAAAGATACTGATGGAGAGGTAACTCTCTATCAATATGTACCCAGTCACGATTTCGTTGATGGACTGGTCGCATTGAACAGGCGGCCAGGCCGAGATTGTCGTCGGAAGTGTCTCGGTGGGATGCTGCGGCGAACCTGGTGTCGAGCGATCACCCCGGAGGCTTCGTTGAGCATAACCGGATCAAGATGTTCGAGAACAGGCGCTTCGAGTATGACGTCTATGCGCGGCTGGTTCGCAAGTTGAGAGGGCACGGGCCGGCTAAAGAGCGGGCCCTTGAGTACGACGCGTTCGGCCGGCGGATTCGGAAGCTCAATGGGGGGATATGCGAGTACGGATTTTCTGTGGGACGGCATGCGGCTCTCGCAGGAAACACATCACGATCATCAGGGTGAGGAAGCGCTGACGTACTTGTATGAGTCCAACAGCTATATGCCGCTGGCGCGGATCGATCAGGATAAGGCGGCGGCTAACGACGCCAATGGGCGGGATCCGTTCGGGCTGTCCCCATGCTCAAACAAGTCCACGCCAGAATCATTTGAGGACTGGGTGGCGCGCAGTCGTGGCAAGGCCGATGTGTACCTGAGAAGTGCAGAGGGACAAGAACCTAGTTGTGTCCGGATAGCAAAAGATCCGTCTACACGGTACGCGAAAAACCGTGGTTATGGCCTCGACTTGCTTACAGATGAGACGGGGCAGCTTCCGAGAAGTCAGGCGAGATCAGTTGAGCAGGCAGTAATCGACGCAAAGCGTGGCGAATTTGCGAATATTGATAACAGTATTCATCCGAGCCGCCCTTTGTATAACGCATGCTGTAGCATGGGATTGAAATTGGTTGCAGGATAACGGATGGGGGCATCTATTCGAATGAGGCAAGTGAAAATGAAGGAAGTGATTAATCTCCTGGAAGGCGGAAAAAAAGCAAAACCGGAAAGAGGGGATTTATTTATCATGCATATGAAGGGAATTGGGTTCATCCCGGGTCTCGTCGTGAAGGATGATTTCAAATATGGCTCAGAGGAGCTCTGTATAATTTATCTGTACAACGAGATTTCGGCTGAGAGGGATTCAAAATTCACATTGGATAAGAATAATTTGATTGTGCCGCCTGCCCTTGTTACGACGATGGACTGGAGGGCGAAGGGAGGGTTTAAGAATATCGGGCGCCTGCGTGAATCGGATATGAATATTTTTCCGAATCACTGCTTTTATGATCGATTAAGGAGGCGCTATGTTGACAATAATGGTGAGGTATGTGAAAAATTCGAACCATGTGGAATTCGTGCGATTTCAAATATTGGCTCGGAGGCTATAGGTATCTATACAAAATTAAATCCTGACATCGAGGTTGTTGAATAATTACGGATTCGACGAAGTAAAAATTGAAGCACTATCGGACGGGGTGGCATGGTACTGCGGGAGTATGCGTCGGGGTTCCATGCAAGTCCTGCAGGGGGCGCGATGCAACCGCTGTCGTAGGCACCGGGGCCTCAGGGCAACGTGAAGGCAAGGAGGCGGAGCCATGCCTTGGGGCATCCTTGGTTGAAGAGAAGAGTTCGCTTGGTATTTTAAATCGCGTAAATAAAGCAGATCGGTTGCTTATGAAGAAAGAGTATTTCTGCTCCCGAACGGAGTTTTTATGCGGCCTCGGGGAGATTTTTACGGAATTTGTTGATGGTGTCGCGACGCGCCAGATTAGTCGGCCTGACAATGGACCTGTCTACGCATCATCGTCCAGGCATGATTGGAACCCTGATATTGGTTTTTTGCTATTTGATGGGATGAGGGATGAGCTTGAAATCATGCCGCATGACGAAATCAAGGAGGAGGATTTCGAGCGTGCCTGGAATGCTGCTGTGGGCAACGTTTCTTAACTAAGTAGGAAATGTGAGGTACCTGTGAAAACCTCGCCCCCTAAGTCGGACAAGTTTTATCCGTATCTGAAGACCGGTGATGCCGCGGCCAACTTGGTGTCGAGCGATCACCGTGGCGGCTTCGTTGAGCACAACCGGCTCAAGATGTTCGAGGACAAGCGCTTCGAGTATGACGTTTATGGGCGGCTGGTTCGCAAGTTGAGCGGTCATGGGCCGGCCAAAGAACTGGTACTTGAGTACGACGACTGGAACCAGTTGACGGCCGTCGTGCCGAAGGACCGGCTTGGCGTCGCGACGACTCATTTCACCACGTGAGTACGACCGAAATTCAGTTTATTCCATCCGATCTCCATGGAAATATCCGGCACACGGGATCGGCGGCAGACATGGGGAAGGCACGATGCTAGACAAACTTACACAACTCGGAGCAGCCCCGATCGATTTGCCGCTAAAAATGAAGACGCAACTGCTGGTCGACTTGGAGGCTGAAGTGGGTCCGTTTCCTGATGACTACAGGAATTTATTGCTCCATTTTGGGGGAGACATTGAGTTCACCTCGTTCATCAAATTTAGTACCGATGAGCCGTCGCCATGGGCCGCAGAAGATGGCACCGATGCTCTGGAGATCCTCTACGGGCTAGTGAGCAAGTACGGTTTGTCGATGATCCAGATGTTTGAGACGTATAAGGGGCGTATAGCAGCGGGTTGGATTCCGATAGGAGAGGCGCCGGGCGGTAACCAAATATGTTTGAGGATCGATGCATCGGATGGTTCTCAATCGGTTGGGTTCTGGGATCATGAAAGTGAGGTCGGGCCGGGCTTGATGCCCAGTGGTGGCGGCCTAACGAAAATCGCCAGCTCCTTAGGGGATTTCGTTAGTCGCCTTACACGAGAGGATCCTCCAGAGAACACGCCTCGTGCTGTCAAGGTAGATCTCCAGTTTTGAAAGGATCGGGCCCGCGTCTTGCCCCCCAACATGGGTAGCCTGTTCACAAGTTGAGTGGCTGCGGGCCTGCGAGGAACTGGCTGTTGTGTACGATGATTAGAACCGGTGAAAGACAGGTCTGCCGAAGGTTGAGGTGTGCAAGATGAGTGTGAAATTAAAGAAATTTTTTGAAAAGAGATTACAGGAAACTCTAAGCGAAAATATTTGCGAGAGTGGTGTAAAAGTATTGAGGGGTGAGGTTCTTATTGGTCAGGAAGAGGGGCGCAGTGGGCGTATTGGGTTCCGATTTCTGAAGAGCGCCAATGGCTATATTCTTTCTGCCTCCGCTGATTCTCGTGAGCTACAGGATTTTTATAAAAACAGCAATCCACCATACAAGCCGAAAATACCAACGGGTCTTGTTCTTGCGATGAATACATCCATGGAAACAGTAAAGTCGTTCTCGCCTAATGCCGGTGGCGCAGTTGATTTTCCACGGAATGAAATGGAGGTTGAGTCGACGTGTCGGTGGATATGCGAGAAGGTGGCGAATGTTTATTTGCCAAGGGTGATCGACGTGGTGGAGGTTAAGCCTGGCCTGATTCGTGATGTAATGGAGAACCCCGGCTACTATTCATATCCATTTTTGACCATCGTTTTTGCGGCGAAGAAGAATGATATTGCGATGGGTGAGCTTGATGTTGATTTTATTCTTGGAAGGAAAATATCTTCGAATAAATCGTTTGATGGAGAGGTTATGAACAGGATTTTTGGATTGGATTGATGGCGATTTTGGGACGGACTGGGTAAAATTGATCGATGAAAAATCCATAGAGAATTTTAAATATCCTGCCCCGATTTCTTCGGGCGGAGGATGCGACTTGTATGAATACGTACTCAACCTGCTGTCCTGGATCGACCCGTTGGGGGCGAGTAGCGTCTCGTTTGGCGGATGGAAGTTAGTCGGCGGATAAGCCCTTGCCTAATGGTGGCACACCGTCATGGAATCATGTTCAATCCGGGTATTGGAAGCATCGAACGACTTCGGAGAATTTCGGATAAGTGGTTCAGCGTCAATGAAACATGGGGCTGCCATATTGGATGGAGATGAAATCCGTATGCCTTGATGCGGTCGTAGTACAGCTCAAGGGTCGGCTCGGCGGACATAGGTACGCAATTCATCTACGGTAACGATGGTACACGACCGATGCCGATCTCCTATGATGTCCTATAGGGTGGGTAGGAGATCATGAGTGCAATACTAACGATTAAGAGCCAAAAATGATAGATGAAGAACTAAAGCTTGCTCGGAGTGCCTTGAAGGAATTTATGTCGGAAATGAATCAGTGGGAGACTCGGTTCTACCGGGCCAAGCAGAATGCGTTGCACGAGCATCTGGACACTGAGGCCATTGACAAAGCGGGGCGTAGTAATTTAATCGAGATTATTAATAGGTGGGCGTTTCCGGATAAGGCGAACGGGGGGCGTTTAATTGACCTTGGTTGTACTTCGCCGCCGTCATACGATCCGGACAGTTACGTAGAGGATGGCGCTGAAATGGAAGGCGGAGTGGCAACTTTTACTATTTGCCAAACGACAGGGTTGAAAAATAAATTCCGATTCACGTTGAAGTGTCAAGACGGAGAGTGGAAAATCAAGAAGAAGGAGCTTCTCAATTTTAAGGATAAGTGGCAGCGATCAGTTTTATAGCTACACCTCACGTTGGTTACGACGTGGCTGGCCGTCGTGCTCGGCACGTTGCACAGCAGGCAGGGTGGTGGGCGAGTTGCTGGCGAAGTAGTGGCAATACGACGCTGCGGGAAATGTGATCCAGAAGCGGGATCTGCACGATGGCACGACGAGGTATCGGTATGACCCGATGGGGCGCATTGAACAGGCAGCCGGGCCAGGATTCCCGTCGGAAGTTAAAGATGCCGACGTTGCAGGCCGTCATGTCCATCGCCGATGAGTCGGTGTTCTCGGACGCATACCAGGCGTCAAGTTTGTTGACTCGTTCCTCTGGAGTTCGCGGATTCCTCCGGTTTATGACCGCATGTTGGAATGCCGTGGGTATTCGTTCTCAGATATCGTGATCATTGACGAAACGATCAGCACCATCGAGCGGAACGCGCGAGAGTTTGTTGGGCCTCATCCAGGAGGTGGTAGCTATTTAGGGGAACGTGGCCCCGGAATGATTCAGTTTCTACGATCGAGAAAAGCTGACTATGTTCCTGTTCCTCCACGTGATGGCAGATTAGCGGCATCTTTCGATCCGAGTTGGATCCCCCCAGGATCTCATTGATTAGGGCCGCCGATGCTAACAAGGTTACGCATATCTGGAATAATGCTTTCTCGAACCGGCCGGCCACGAGCATCGGTCAAATAGGTGCGGAAGAGTTGAGGGGGTGGGAAATGATTGATTGCATTCAAGGAAGAGACGGTCGAGTTTATGCGGTAATTGATTATTTTCCTGATTCCAATGTCGAGCATTGTTTTAATGGAAAAATCATTGAGTATAATTTTCCGGATGAGCTTGCGGCGCTTATTGATGAGTATGTGAGTTTGATCGATGGTGTGGTACTTTCTTTGCTAGATGGCGTAGAGGAGAGAATTCATGAACATGGATTGATGTTGAAAGGCAAGGGGGCATATATTTTTAATTTGGAAATATATAAAAAACGGATGTTGTGTTTTTTGATAGATATCCGACTGGGAGGGGTTTCCTGGATGAATTCCATAACAATCCAAAATCAGGTTGATAGTTGGTGGTGTTATTTTTGATTCGTCTGCCTTTGGAGGGGCGTGAGGCCGACGTTTAGTCCGATAGCTGGAACAGTGAAGGATTCAGTTCTTGAGTACGGCGATTGGAGTCAGTTAAAGCCCGTCGTGACGAAGGATCGTCTTGGGATCGCGGCCACGCATTTCGAATCCGACGCGTTCGTTCGGTGGATTCGGAAGCTCAACGGAGGTTACGCGAGTACCGTCTTCCAGTAGGACAGTATGCGGCTCGTGCAGGAGACGTATCACGACCGTCAGGGTAAGGAAGCGCTGACGTACTTGTATGAATGAGCCCAACAGCTATGTGCCGCTGGCGCGGATCGATCAAGGCAAGGCGGCAGCTAATAATGCGGATGTACGGGATGCGGTCTACGATTTCGACGACGATGTATCGGGGTTGCCGGAGGAGCAGAATGACGCCGACGGCGCACTGGTGTGGCAAGCTCGATACAAGGTTTGGGGCGCTGCGGTGCAGGAGGAGTGGATCGCGTGAGCAACTAACCAGTCGACATCGGTATGGAAGCACGCACATGGTGCGACTCCGCTACTTGCTCACGTGCCGCGGCCACAAAACATTCGCTTCCAAGGACAGTATCTGGACCGAGAGTGAACAATGCCAAAAGAGAGTCTAGTCAAACTGCTGAATGAGTGCGGCGGCGCTTACCCACGATTTCTCCAAAAAGCCATAGAGAACACAAAATCACAGCGGTGGGGGACGGGTGTTGGTGCGCCGTGGTCTCTCGAACCCTATCGTATGGAAGTGTTGGGAATCAAACCCGGTCGTATGTTGAAAGGAGAGTCAAAACCCGGTCCTCGACGATATCGCTATTCGTATGACAATGAAGGACGTGTCATACATGTAGTCAAATATGGAAAATTGATCGGGCCCGCTGAAAACCGCGATTGGGTGCGATCGGATGAGTTTTATGACTACTCTGATGGTGTCGCGACACGATACGTATATGACAATACCTTCCGTGAAAATCCAGATTCAGAAGTAACTCGCATTGTGCGACTTTCCGCTATTAATGATGGATTTAATGGAGCATTTCAGATTGAGGGGGGTGATCTCGAATATACAGAGACGATTTACTCTCGAACCACCTCTGGAGTCATCAACAGAATTACCGTTCAATGGCCGAATGGCCCTTTTCCGGATCGTGTGCTTGAAGTAATTGGGGAAGGGGATGGCGTGACTATTTTCGAAATTCGTGACAGAGGGAAAATTCGTGTCTATCCTGAAACCTGACTCTGCGAAAAATAATTACTTCCGCCATGAGACGGCGGTTCAGCGTACCGCTGGAGGAACCGCTGACTGGGTAGCTGCAATGAAAAGCTCACCTGGAATGCAAAGGTAAGACACTAGCTGCAACTCTGGATCCGGCTCGAACAGTTGATGCAAAGTACGGGGCCCAACTAAAAAGTGCCGTATGGGACAATATTGTTGATTGTGCTGCGAGCGTACTGGCTTCCGGTCGGACAGCATGCCGCTCGTGAAGGAGAAGTATCGCGATCGGAGTGGTGACGAGGCACTGACCTATCTGTACGTACTGGACAGCTATGCGCCATTGGCGCGGATTGACGAGGGCGCGCCTACTGCCAACGACGCTATAGCATGTGACACTGTCTATTTTTCCACAACGACGTTTCGGGGCCGCTGGCGGATGGGGGGCATGAAAAACAATACGCTTGATTCTTTGGTGGAATCAATTCAAGGCAGTGTGCAAATAAAGAGGCTGTTGATTGACCGGATGTCCAGGGAAGAGGCTGGCGAGATCAGGTTGAATCTGGTTTATATTGAGTATGATTTTTTGTTACGCAGAATAGCGATCGAATATTATGTAAGGGATGGTGAGTACCCCAATGTGGAGATGAGTTTTGGTGAATTCGAGGTTTTTTTGGGCAAATCTTGGATAATGGGCTGGCATCGGTAAATATATGGGCTGAAGACTGGGTGATAATCGCAACTTCGAACCCCTGGAATTGATCTTCAAGCGAGAGTGAGAAATTATGCTTGAGGCGAACGATGTCAGTCGGCCATCGGCTGGATAGTGAGAGCGCTCCCTGATGGTGAGCCTATTCCAATTTACCGGGGAGGGAGCCAGATGGAGGATCTGGAGAGATTGAGGTCGCTTGGTGAAAGATCTAGAAATCGTCTGTCGGACCAGGAAATTAACTTTTCTTTGGAGTATATTGATTTCAATGAGGCGTCTTTGGCACTGGATGTTTTGTGTAATTATTTGTGCGAACGCGGTGCTTCCATTTCAAAAGACGAGTATGGTGAGGTTTCTTTGTTGAATGACAACTTCGGGGCACCCTTAGGGAAGAAAACTCTCTTGTGCCTGAAGAGCTTGATTTGTGCCTGTCGGTGATTGGTCAAGATTGTAGATGTGATCCGAAATTTTTCGATAGATCCGAAGTGACACCGCTCATGAGGCTATGTTTATTGATATTGAAAATGGCTAAATTTGAAAAAATCGGGTTTGAAGAGGTTCTTCTGGGTGTCTTGCGCAATCGACTCACGGGGAAATCAGGCGTTACAGTGCGGAAGAATTTGTCTATTTCAATCAAGGCGAAGTCCGGTAAGGCGGAACTCAGTCTTGTTTACGTGAAATGGGCGCATGGATACTATTTGGTGGGATTTGCCGATCATGCTGAATTGGGGGAGTTTGTTGCGAACTGTGCAATCCCCTACAAGCCGCAAAGTCTCTCAGGTCATCAATATTGTTTCTCGACGTTGTCCGAGGACGATAAAGGTTTTGCGAACTCTTGCAATGGGCATTTCCAAATTCCATCTCGGGATGAGTGGGTTGATGGCGCTTGTGATGAAATTGCAAATAAAATCATGGAAGATTATCTTCCGCGACTGGAAAGCCTGTTGAGACTCGATTTAAGTGTGGTCGAACTTGCTCGTTCTGAGCCACGAGATTTTTCCTACCCATTGGTAACGGCGCTGTATGTTGCGAAGGTGAATGGTTTGGGTGTGTCGGAATTTGACATGAAAAAATTTGTCAAGGCGAAAGCCTCCGGGGATATTGAATATGACAAAAATCTCATCGAAACCAACCTGAGACCGGAGTAGGTTGATTGTTGCAGTTGCACAATGCTCTCAGGTCAGTGCATGATCGACTGGGGCGCATTGCGGTTCGAGAAACTTATACCCGACCCGCGCGGATGATGCTGTGGTTGGTCGCTTTGAGCAAGATGATCAGCATTGGGAAATTTTGCGAACATGAGAGATGCAATTGAGAAACAACTCCGATGGGATGAAAAATTATCCCAATCAACAAACCAGGAGATAGCTCTCGCGGTGAAACAGCGCAATGACCTACCGTCATCACCGTTCCATAGAACGGAGGATGGACTCGCAGACTTTCGCGGTTTTCCGTTAAAGGTTCAGCTTTCGAGGATGACGATTTCTGATGTCGATTTTTCTGATTCCATCTGTCTTTTGGCTGGGTCGTTGAATAATTGTAATGTCAGGCGGAGCAGGTTTTCTGGTGCTAAATTTGATGGAAGGTTTGTCGGATTTTTGTTTGAGGATTGTGATTTTGAAAAGGTATCGTTGAAAAATTCCGCTTTAGGATCGGCGTCTTTTTTAAATTGTAATTTTTCCGGTGCGAACATGATCGATGTGATGGCTCGAGGGGCTTCCTTTGCAAAGTGCTCATTTGATCGAGCGAATATGAAAAAGGCTGTCCTTCTTGCTTGTACATTCCATGACTGTACCTTCGACGGCGCGAAATTCAACAATGGATCTCTGGTTGGTTGTAAATTTTTCGGGAATCGTCCGACTGATGATCAATTGAGTAACACAATGATTTAAGTAAGATAACTGTCGTTGGATTCCGATTCGGATATCTTGAATTTATCAATCGGAAACCACTCAGACTGTTTGTCGGAGGACGACTCTCTTCACAACGACGTGTCGGGGCTTCCGGACGAACTGACCGACGCGGATGTCGAACTGAGCTGGCAGGCCCGGTACGAAGTATGGAGCAGCACGCTCCCGGAGGCTTGGATCGCGTGGGCGTTGCAGCCCGCCAACGCCGGAGTGGGTGACGTGCGAGCCGTGACTCCAGTGCCAACTAATGTGCAGCGGGCGCACAATCCGCGTTTCCCGGGGGAGCATCTGGACTGCGAGAAAGGGTTACAACAAGGTCAGGCTCTACGATCCGGACATCGGGCGCTTATCAATCCGGCCCCAATCTGGTTCACGGGCAAAACTAGTCCCTATCGATATATGCTCAACCCGATTTCATGGACTGACCCGTTCGGGTTGTCTCCGTGCTCAACCAACTCCACGTCGCGATCGTTTGAGGATCGCATGGCGCGTAGCCGTGGCAAGGCGCGATGCGCATCTGAGATGCGCAAGGAGGAAAGAGCGAAATTATCTCGTGATAGCGAAAAACAAGTCCGTGAGGCAAACCGAATGTCTTGGCTCTAACCTCGGTTCGTTTGCAGATGGGACAACGTTTCCAATAAATCCTGCGAGAGCAGTTCATACTTGGTCGACCTAGAGACTGGGGAAGTGCGCGAAAAAGCGGGAACTCGCTTCTTTGCGGGGCCGGATGCCGCAGTGCAGTTCAGTGGCTCGAACGGAAACTATCTAACTAACAACGCACTCGTGTATTTTGTAGCTCAGTCATCCAAGTAACCCAGGTCGATGTGCGCGAGCCACGGCCGCGTCGACGCGAGCTGCTTCGGTAAATACGCCAGATTCCGGTGACTTGCTTTGCCCACGATAGCTGCGGCGACCCGGGCACAGCAGGATTCATCATCGACCTCAGACCAAATGCGACTGAGCGGCTCACGATGAGGGAGGGGCAAATGTTGAATAATGTAATTGTTCCGGGGAAATCGCTCGGAGGAATTCTTCTTGGTGAGGAAGTTAAAAATGTTGTCGATAGACTGAGTGGGGCGCATCTAATTGAGTTTCTGGATAAAAATACTTTGAAGGTCGATGGTGGAGTAATTACCATCTACCATGACTATGTGGACGGGCACATAGAAAATCTAGCGTGTAATGCGAAATTTCACGGGAGTTATCTGGGGAAATTGTGGCCTGGGATGAGTGTCAGTGACGTGTTGAAGACGACAAAGAAGCAGATGGCATGGTGTGGATTCGTCCAGGTTGATGGCATACAGGGAGTGGGTCTTCCATTGCCAGGTGAGTTTGATGATTTCGAAAAATTGATTGATTTTTTGGATCCGGAATTTATTTTCAATGAGCTATGGGTGTATTCTTTATGAAGTTAAGTGTGCTTTGTTGATGAAAAGTCGGGCACGCAGGGGTTGATATATTTGACGACGGTTCGGGATAAGTGTGGAAGGTGGAAATCGGTGGGTTCCGGAGGAATTTTGACCGACTATCAAGACTTGCATGCTATTTTTGAGAGGATGAAGTTGGAATGGTCGGTTGAGCGGAAGGCCATCCACTTTGGTCGGGAATGTCCATTCTTATTAAAATGTTGCATCTTTGACGGCATTGCGGGCGACGTCGCGATCGAAGGTATTCCGGATTCTGCATATGAACTCATAGCGTTTTGGCGAATTTCTGATCACGCAGATTTGTTCAAGGATGTTGGGTTTGGACAATGGGGGATCGAGGTATTGTCGCCTTGGGAGGCAGTTGAGGCGACTTTGAAGCAAAAGCGAATTCGTGGCCGAGAGTTTCTGGATGGTGATGTTATTTTTGCTCGTTTTTATGGGGATTCTGAATTGTTGTTGATGGATTCGGAGGGGGCTGTTTACGTTAGTTTGCCTTTGGATGGTAGATGTAATTGGCCGCGGGTAGCAGATTCATTGAAGATTTTTTTGGAACGGCTGATGGATTATCAAGGGGCCAAATACTGGGATGGACCGAAAGGTGTCTCCTGAGAAAAAGTGTCGTTCCAATATGGCGTCTTCGTGTGAATCGAAAGAGATGTCTACGGAATTTATCGGCAGCGTCGCGAGTCGCTAGATTTGCCCCCTCATGACGCACTGGTCTACGCATCCTCATCCGATGTGCCGCGTGCGCGTATTGACCAGGGTAAGGCGGCGGCTAACGACGCCAATGCGCTGGGCGCAGTTTATTATTTCCACGACGACGTATTGATATTGTTGAGAAAGCTGAGTAGCGCTGTGGGTGAATTTATTTGACACGCTCGCTACGAAAGTTTAAGGTAATTCGGTGCAATCTTTTGGAAGTGATCGTGGTTTGGGATGATCCATATGAGGGAGGATATGCAATCTTACAATTCTCTGATTGAGCTGGTTGAAAATATCCCAATCCTACCAGGAAAGGACTGGATCTATGCCAACTTGGATTCATGGAAAAATGATCCAGAGGGTTCGAGATTCTTCCACATCCCGTGGGAATACATTCAGAGTCTGGATGATGATGGAATTTATCTGGATGATGAGGGTATGGAGATGCCGAGGACGGTTGAGTCGTATGATTTAAGGTGTTGGATGCTGGTAAATCAACTGGACTATATTTTAAAGAATAAGATCGGCAGTGGAGGGGGCGTAAAGTGGTTTGTTGATGAGGTAAATTACTATCGTGAAAATGATCGGTTTAGGTCTTAGTTTTTGAGAATTGATTCGTTTTTTTGAATTTTATCCGAGTCGGAAAGCTGGATTGCCCCGTGCCGCTCGTCTGTATGACCAGGGCGCGCTGGTGGCGTGATGCCGACGTGCAGAACTTTTATAACAACGTGAGAGGATGGCCGGAGGCACTGGCCAACGCGAACGGCGAGTCGATCTGGCACGCCCATCGAGTGGTTTAGGGTAGCGGGGCGCAGGAGGACTGGGTCGTGCAGGCTCTGTAGTTGCCGGTACCAGGATGGGGCGAGGTGAAATTAGCTCCTGCGACCTCTGCCCACATGCCACGGCGGCAACACCTACGCTTCCAACGAAAATGCCCGAATCGTCAAATCAGACTCCACTACAACTCGCTCGGGCTCTATGATCCCGATATCGATCGTTTCATCTACCCCGATCAGATCGGCCTGAACGGTGGGCGTGATCTATATGCGTTCGCTGAGAGTCCATTGATGCGGGGGGGGCGCCGAGGTAAGCAAGCGACCACGAACCACATGAACGGTGTCAGGGATCAGAATCTTTGCTAACCGGCACGTTGTGCGGGGACGTGATGCGTCTACAGGAGGGGGCATCGAGAGACCAATTGGCCCCCATTCAATGGAACTGGACGATATGGCAGTCTCTATATAGGCATGACATTCAGAGATTTCCAAGGCAACCCTGTTCATATCCAGACAGTAAGCGCTGGGCCGATGCGCCGAATGTCTCAATGGGAGCGGGCGAACGCTAATCACATCACGGTACCGGATCCGATTGCGATTGTTACCACGACTGTCTAGGGATCGATCTCGCGACTTAGGGATTTGAATCCGACGATAGTGACACCCTGAACCGCCGCTACCCAGATGAAAGAAAGGAGGCAATTTTGATCCCTAAGATGCCAACGTTGCAAACCTTCATGACACGTGTTGACGAAGCGGCTTTCTCTGATTTGCTGAGAGCGTTCCTCATGTCAAATTTATCGACTCGTACATATGGAATTCGCCCTTTCCCCCTGTACATCACAGCATGTCCGGGTGTAACGGGCAGCCATTCTCCGATGTCGTGATTCTCGACGAAGCCATTTGTACTGTGGAACGCTATACGCGTGAATTCGTTGCTCCTCATCCAGGCGGGTCTGGCTATATTGGATCTATGGAGGGGCCGGGGGCCATTCAGTTTCTACGGTCACATGAAGCTAAATATGCACCGGGTAGCCTGCGAGACGGTCGTTTGGCGGCATCCTATGATCCTAAATTAGATGAGGCAACGGATCGGTTTGTTAAGACGGTTTGGAAAATATTCAAGAAATTTTCGATGAAGACGTTCTTGATTGACCTTGAGACTGGTGATGTTAGAGATAAGCCAGAGACCCGATTTTTTGCTGGGCCGGATGCGGCAGTGATGTTCGATGGTTCGAAAGGGAACTATCTAACTAACAACACACTCGCCTATTTCGTAGCAAAATCGTCAAAATGAATTATGTGCTCGAAGCACCTGGAAAATGAGCGTGTTCGATTAGTATTGAAATGCGGGGCGGCGTACTAGCGCTTCCGATTGCACAGCTTCCGTTTCGTGTGCCATTCTCTCATGGTTCATGCGATTCATGGACGCTTGCTTTTGCGATCACATAAAAAAGAATACTTTCACTCAAAGACGGAGTTTCCGTGTGGCATCGGATAAATATTGACGGAGTTTATTGACGATATCGCCATGTCGCCTGATGTGTGAGTATGGCTTGTCGTCGGATGATTTCTAGAGAGGGCAGATACAAATGACTGATCACGATGAACCGAGAAAGAGTGTTTCCTTAAAAATTGGTGAGATTTCTGCGCTGAAGAAGGCAATAATGTACTTGAAATTTTCTTGCGACGATGCAGAGGCGGATATTTTTGCCTCTAGTCCGCTAATTAACGGTGCGTTTGAGAGCCTTGTTAAGGCGGGTGATCTCGGCGAGTTGGAAGTCAGGTTTTACCAGAAAGGTAACAAGGAAAACGAGAACTATGTACTATCCAGGATAGGCGAAATTGAAGCTCGTGATGGGAAGGAAATGAGTGAGGAGCTGAAGAGGAGGGTATACGAAGCATGGGTGTATCCGTTCCGTTTGACGAGCGATCTTGATGGATAATTTAAAGAGAAAGCGGCAGGCGATCGTCGAGGGCATGCTCGCGAGTATCCAGCCGCACGCGGCACGACTGTCCTGAGAGGATCGGACGACGCCTCATGAGTGTGGAAACGTGTGGGAAGTGGCCCCGGAGTAGCGTCTGGCAACGGGCGCATAGAGGAATTTATGACAATGAACTCGATGGATGTCTTGAAGAAATTTGTCTCCGGAGAAATGAGTCCACTTGAGTTTGAGAAAATTCTTTGTGTAGATAAAAATTTGGAGGAGATATTGTCCGAAAGCCCTCCGATTCCTCCTTACGCGGAAGAGAGGGGGCTCTATTTGTTTTTAGTATCTAGCAGCTACCAATCCTTGGGCGCCGTTTTGGATGCGCAAGATGCTGTGTATCAGTTTTTACATGCGCGTGGGGTAGGCGTGACGCCGTCAAGCAAGATCCAAAACCAGATAGACGAAATGCGCAAGGTTTTGCCAAAATGGTTGAAGATCCCTGACGAGATGTATGGTGAGATTCGGCAGCGTGCCGCCGGATTGGCTGGCGCCGAGCTTATTTCATTTATGAAGGGCGAAATAGAGCGGCGTTTTGTTTGCCTGAGTAAGCCTCCAAAATGGATTCAGGATGAGTTTTGGCCTGTGTTGGATGGAGAGCCGTTGATTTTTGTTGGTCAGATCGATGTCTCAAAAATTCGTCATGACACGTCGTATGTTTACGTATTCTCAGGCAAGTCTGGTAAGTACGTCACGATTGAACAGTCTATGTGAATGTGTCACGGGGCAGGGAGAGGTGGCGGCGCGGGGAGCAGGATCCTGGTCGAATCTGTTTGAGGAATCGCGCATCGGATAGTTCTCAAGTTATCGGATTTTAGAATCTCGATGGCATTAGGCCGATGCAATATGCGGTGCTGGAAGATTTAAATGATTTTAGATCGGCCATTGTTCCGGACAAGTGAGTCGAGTATTCGAGGTTCCAGGTTGACGTGGAGGTGTCAAGTGCATTCCGTTCGCGTAGTGTGGCTATCCAAAGAAGATGGTGGAAGGAAGCGCCCTCCGATGGCCGGGAAATACTATTCAGTCTCTCGATTTCCCGAGGATGTTGATTGGCAAAACAATGCATGGAGTGTTGTGTTGGACCTGGAGGATCCTTGCCAGGATGATGTTGGAATGGTTAGCCTTGGAAGGGTTGGTTTTCTTGTAAAGGGTGCCCCTGAGGATCGAATGACAAGTAATAAATTATTTTATATCTATGAGGGCCACAAGAAGGTAGCGGAAGTGATCGTGCTCGATTGACGTGAGACTGGTATCAATTGAATTCGGCGGGGTAAGTTGCGTTTGAGGTATTGCGAAACAAATGTAGATGACCGCCGCGAGATGCATGGTCGCGAGTGTTCGAGTATGTCAACTCACTCGCTACGTATCAGAGAGGATGTGTGCGCATGGTCGAGTTGAGTGTGAGCAAGCAATGTACACGCGGATCTTCGTGGTAGCAGTCACAATCGAAGAGGTAGCCAAGAGAAGCAACGCCTCCGCGAAGGATGACGAGCGAGGCGCTAACTGTTGAGGTCGATAAATGCTGGTTGAGAGTTTATTCAGCGGTGATGGCTTTGATTTTTGTGATCAAGGCCCTTCGGTGTCGGCAGCAATAGTGAGGGAAGTGCTGTCCGGAGCTCACTTTAACGGAGTGGATGATTTTGTGGGGTTCTATGTAAAAAATAACGGCGGATATTTTAACGGTGGGGCGTATTTCTATCGGGATGTTTTCTTTGATCTGGCTCCTGGAGATTTTGATTCGATGGAGGTAGAGGGTTTTTACTATCTTGGTGAAAGATATTTCGATGAGAATGAGGTTAACCTCCGTTCTGCAGAGAAGGTTCGCGGACTGAGGGCGAAGTATTCCGAAAGGCGAGACAGGTTTTGCCGGACACACTTTCCATTCGCTGGAGATGCTGGCGATAATGATTTTTGGATTGATGTGGAGACGGGTGAAGTAAAATATGTGTTGTGGGAATCGGATAGGGATGTGGATGACGCGATTAGTATCGCGCCAACGTTTTCCGATTTCGTAAATAATATCGTGCCGCGTCGACGTAAGGTGCAACTTGACTGAATCGAGGTGAAGGTGTGTCTTTCTGAATGGTTCGTTGAGTGAGCTTTGTGGTTCGAATCGGCGGCATGGCTTTCATATGAACTCATGCGAAAAACGATGAGGGCGATTGCAGGTCGGTCGGGATTCGTATCGGTAGTGACGAGGTTTTCTACTTCCTTTCGACGAAGGGATGGGGTGTAGCGATGGCTTCGCAATGGTCTCGATTTGTGATTGAGTGGTCGACTCGATCCGAGTCGGTGGGTGCACGGATTTTCGTGCCGCCCGTATTGTCGAGAGGCCTGCGATCCGTACGGGAAGGTAATGCGTCGAAGATGAGCATTCTCGGCGAAATGAAGGTGTAAAGCGGGTCCGACATTGAGGGGTGAAATTTGCTATCGAATGCGATCATCAAATTTTGTAAAGATAGGAAATGGTGGTTTGATGACGTTGACCCGGCGTGTAGAAGTGCCCTCTTGAAAATTGGATTGGATATATCGTCGGATTTTGCGCAATTTTATTTGCATGTGGAAGATGGTCCGACCTTCACGTCCCGGAACGGCGAGATATATCAAATCTGCTGGTTTTTGAATAACTCTGACTATGATGGAAGATTGAGGGTCGCACGCGAGGTTCTTGAAATTCCAGTGCAGTATATTCCGTTGGACGCATTCCCCGGGGGGCGGGGGTATTTCTATGACACGAAAACGGGTGGGGTTTTTGATGTTGGGCTAGGGAATTCTTTGGAGGAGTTCGTGAGTGGGGGTATGGTGGCTCGATGGAGTGATTTTAATGAATTCGTTGAGTGGTATTTCGATATTTGAGGGTTGTATAAGTTTGAGGTGCGATGCGCCGCGGTGGAGCGTATTGCGCGTGATGCAGAAGGTCATGCTTTTGTTCAAATCAGGTGACTCATGATGCTGGATAGGCCAGGGCTTTATGTGACCGATTCGGACGAAGCGAAGCGCATTGCGGAAGAATGCGGTCGCGGTGATTGGTTGGTTGTCTTCTTGCCTGCAGGCATCGCATCGAAGGAACAGTTCTTCGACGCGATTCGTAGTACATGTCCACTAGATCCGCCCTTGTACAGCAATCGAAGCTGGGACGCTTTGGCTGATTCCCTGTCGTCGGGATTGGATGAAATAGAGCACGAGAGAATCGCGATCTTCTGGCCAAATTCGGACTGTCTGAGCGCAGTCGAACCTGAAGCCTTTTCTATTGCGACGGATATACTCATCGATCTGTGCGTGACGCTGGCTGATCCGGACGTAACGGGATCCAGAGCGAAGACGCTGCTGGTTGTTCAAACTCCAGGTCGGGTGTGAACAAGCGGGCACGGTGGGATCCTTGTGATCCCCGTCAACCGTCCACCAGGTCGTACAGGCTGTCCCTCGTGCTCCGTTGCTGAAGAATCGGGGCAGGCTGAAGTACGACGCGCATGGCGAGGTACTCGACGAGTACACGCTGACCCGCTGGTTTGCATACACCTACCGATCTTGGCAACGCCGTCAGCACCACGATCTCAGGTGAGCGCGCAACTGCGACGCCGAAGGAGGTAGCACCCATGTACACCGGAATCGTCATTTACGGAACCGATCCGACTCAGGCGGCATCTGCGCTGGCAGTCGCCCGGAATCTCTTTTCCCAATTTGGTAGCAAGGCAACCAAAGTGTCCCTTTTGGAATTCGTCGTCCAGAACGGGGGGCGGCTTGTTGGCGAGCGCGAGGTGTTGCTGGCTGACTTGGAGGAGAAGATCTCCGGTGGAGAAGCCACGGCATTTCAGGTGTACAACGACGGGGAAAGTGATGGCGCTCCAGCCATTTCATTTGGCTACAATGTTCCGGCATACGGCGGCCTGTCGTTCATCGACGTTCAGATAGGAATGTCAATTTATGAAATTGATGAAAAAGTAGAGGCATTTGCGAAAATTGTCGCAACGCACATGAGCTTTAAATATGCCATTGCTTATGGCACTGAAAGCGCATCGATTGCATATAAGTATTCAACTGGCGTTAATTTGATTCGAATTTTCCCATTCGAGAATACGTCTCTTTTTACGAGAGATCTCCCTGGCAGATCGCCGGGAACGGCGAGCTACGAGCGCGGAACGCTCAGGATGGTTTATCCGCTGAATGTTCTCAACGGGGAACACATGGAGATCCGCGTCGGCGATCTTTCGTTGAAGGAATGGATCAGATCTGATTCGTCTCGCGGATCATTGGAAAGCATTTCGAACAACATGTGGCTCTGGTCGGTCAAGGAGACGGACTTGCCCGGAGTCAACCACGCGTGCGGAGAGTCCGGGATATTGCTCGCCTGGCAGAAAGCGCCCGTGAATAGGCCGTTGCGAAAGCTACCTTGAGCCTGTTTCCGAAGCGGTGCGCGCACCGTACGCCGCCGAGGTAATGGCCGGCTCGCAACTAGAGCGCTTGGTGATGACGGACTCGCTCAGCGTGTCGATCGGACACTTCGGGTGCGATGTGTTTGTCCGTCGAATTCGCTAGCTAAACAACGGTTGGCGGGAAATCCTACCGATTTGGGGGGTGTAGATGAAGACTTATCGCTCGGTCCAGGACCTGCTCGACGAACTGGACAGTCTCGATTGGGATTCGGCTCTTTTTGTTGATCATCGTGCATGGATGGCCGACCCTTGGCATGCGGAAATTCTCCTTCTGGAAGGAGATGACGAGCTCGAAGATGTTGCTCCTGGAACTCATTTGCCAAAAATTGCAAAGAGTAGAAATATGAGGCAGCTGTTCGATATGCAGACGTTTCGAGGCATAGTTGAATTCGAGCGACGTCGAAATTCGACAGCGTCTTTGGCGGATATTGTCTTTGCGGTCAACTATTACCGGGAAATGGATGATTTCTATGATCCTCAGGACTAAGTGCGCGGCAGGAATGGTTGCTCTTCAGTGGACAAGACTTGCGGGATGAAATTGGCTGCCGTGGCGATGCGCAAGCCGACGCTTGAGATAAAGGGGCGGTGATGGAGCTCACGATACGTCCGATGGAAGTTGATTTTGTCTATGACGAGCTGGATACGAACGCGATCACGTTCAGGCTGGCGGATGGCTATTTCTCCATTCAAACGTGTGTCTATCTTGAAGACGACGAACGGCTGAACGAGCCGATGGTTGAGTTGAGTGATCAGGGCGCGCAAAGTGGCGGGTTGGTGCGGGTTCTTGTTTGTCCACGCGAGATATCACTGCAGTTTCAGGAGAGCCTTTGCTTTCTCGATGAATGCTCGTCGATATCGATTGTGTTTGATGAACTTGTCGATGTGACGTTGGTGGATTTTTTTGTCAATCATTTGTTCCTTGGGGACATTTTGATCTATGGCGACGATTTCGACGCCTCGAAAAAAGTGATCCAGACGAGGAAGAGGGACTACCTTTGAGGTGCTCGAGGAGCGTCATCTCATGCCATTTTCCAGTTGGAGTGTGGATGGCTTGGTGAGGAATCTGTGCCAGCAGGACTGGGCGACGCGCGGACGAGAGCCTGCCCCGGTCCAGGCGTCCGGCCCAGTCAAAGCGGACGGGAACAGGCAGGGGCTTGCATACGCGTGCGGCAGCCCGCGTGGGTGGGGAAATAGGCGTGTCTTCCACTTGACGCAACCGCTGCAGACTGCCCCAACGCGTCACCAGGCGATATTGCAGGACGACCGCGATGTCCCCGCACCGCCAGTGGCCGTGCAACGCGTCCCCGCGCCGTTGTCGTAGAACGTCCGCGTCTCCGGCTGCGGCACCGAAGGATCGAACGGATTCGGCGCGCCATGCGGACCACGTGCCGCGTCGTACGGCCGCTGCGGCGCATACGAACCGCCACTCGCAGCCGGCCGCGAGCCGTTCGCGCGCAGATATTCATTCCAGTTCTGCTCGCGCTGTTCATGTCCAGGCACGGCGCGACCAAAACTTTCGCTGCCGCCCGCGCCGAGCGCGACGCGGCTCGAGGGCAATGCCCAATCGGGCTCGCGCTCGGACGAAGGCGGCGATGCCACAAGCGCATCGCCCGACACACGCAATGGCCGCGTATCCGGCGTATCGAACGGCGTGCGTTCCACGGGTGCAGAGTACTGCTCGCGGTGGCGGTTCATGCGCACCGCATGCTTGTCATCCCGCGCAGCAGCCCACCGCTCCGAGCGAAACACATTGGCACCCGCCGGCCGATCGGCCAGCGAATCGCGTCCCGATGCATCGGCGGTGGAAACAGAAACAGAAAGAGCAAGCGCGCACGCGATCGCGGCGGCGGAAGAAGAGCGGCAGGGGTGATTCATCAGCGTTCCGAAGCAGGTGATATGCGATGAGAAAAAACGGCAGATCACTGGCTGGCGGCTGGGCGACGGACGGGCGTCGAAGCGGCCCTGAAGCGTCCGCGAAACGCGGCGTGCGCGACTCGCAGGAAGGCTGGCTGGATTGCAGAAGCGAATTCGTATTATTTCATGGAAATAACAATCAGCTTCCAGATGTTTAGTTTTGTTTGTAAACAGAAGGATTTGCCGCCTCGGCCGAGCGCCCCGAATGAGTGCCCGCCCAGGCAATCATCAGTCGATTGATTTTAAACAATCCGACCCTTAGTAGCCCAAAAATGCAACGCTCGGCATCGACATTCGCTGAACCCCAAGCGCAGCAAGGCAACCCGCCAAACCGGCACACTTCATAGCAACCGAATTGCACTCCAGGCAAACGTTCGCGCGCTTCGCGAGGTTGCGCCCCAATCGCTACCGCCTATCCCGAAAACCTCCGTGTTTTCCCTCGGTCGACCGGCATTTTTGACAGACGATTTAAAAACGCCCATATAATTTCGACTGCCTTGCCAACGGCTGTCGGACCATCCCTCCGATCAAGCGGTTTGGCAAGCGGGGCAGGCGAAACGCTTGCGCAATGCAAGACGCATCACGATGTCTTTCCGAACCAGACGTCCCCTTTGGGGACTGCAAGAGCCGGGCCCCGCTACGCAACATTCCGCCGGAGTTCCGTCTTCTATGTGTCTCGGGCGTGTCCCATGTCCTCGCCCCGGGTGCTGTTCGATTGCGCAAGTCATGCCGCCTTTGCCCGTATGACTAACAACATCGAGGAGCTCCTGATGACGCTGTCCCGTCTTACGTCCATTTCCGTCGCCGCCGTGCTGTTCGCCGCCGGCGCCGCCGCCGCGCAAGCGGAAACCGTGAAGATCGCCATCGCTGGTCCGATGAGCGGTTCGGTCGCCCAATACGGCGACATGGTGAAGGCCGGCGCGCTGACCGCGATCGAGCAGGTCAACGCTGCAGGCGGTGCGGGCGGCAACAAGTTTGAAGTCGTGATGATGGACGACGCATGCGAACCGAAGCAGGCCGTCGCCGTCGCCAACAAGATCGTCAGCCAGAAGATCAAGTTCGTGATCGGCCACGTGTGCTCGGGTTCGACGATCCCCGCGTCCGACATCTACGAGAACGAAGGCATCGTGATGGTCACGCCGTCGGCCACCGCGCCGCAGCTGACGGAAGGCAAGAAGCGCCACTTCATCTTCCGCACGATCGGTCGTGACGACCAGCAAGGCCCGGCCGCCGCGCACTTCATCATCAACAACGTGAAGCCGAAGAAGGTCGCGGTGCTGCACGACAAGCAGTCGTACGGCCAGGGCATCGCATCGTCGGTGAAGAAGGACCTCGAAGCCGCGAAGATCCCGGTCGTGCTGTTCGAAGGCATCAATGCCGGCGATTCGGACTACTCGGCGATCATCACGAAGCTGAAGTCGCAAGGCGTCGACTTCGTCTACTTCGGCGGCTACCACCCGGAAATGGGCCTGCTGATGCGCCAGGCGCGCGAGCAGGGCGTGAAGGCCACGTTCATGGGGCCTGAAGGCGTGGGCAACAAGGACGTGACGGCGATCGCCGGCCCGGCCTCGGAAGGCATGCTCGTCACGCTGCCGGCCGACTTCTCGGCCGATCCGGCCAACGCGGGCCTCGTGAAGGCATTCGCGGACAAGAAGCGCGATCCGAACGGCCCGTTCCAGATGCCTGCGTACGCAGCGGTGAAGATCATCGCCGACTCGATCGCAGGAGCGAAGTCGACCGATCCGACCAAGGTCGCCGCGTACATGCACAAGACGACGTTCGACACGCCGATCGGCAAGGTCGCGTATGACGCCCAGGGCGACCTGAAGGCGTTCAAGTTCGTCGTGTACACGTGGCACAAGGACGCGACGAAGACCGCCGCCAAGTAAGACGGAGTACCCGCCCGCGCATTCCGCCCTGTCCGCGACCCGGACGGGGCGGGTGCGTATTGTCCGCGCATCTGCCCATTGCGCGGCCACGGGGCGGCCCGAGACGACACCGTGCGTTGCGCGCGGCCGCGCCGTGATCCGGCGACGGCAGGCGACATGGCGCCAACGGGAGCTTCCCGCACATGACTGACTTCTTTCCGCAATTCGCCCAGCAGCTGGTCAACGGCCTGACGCTGGGTGCGATCTATGCGCTGATCGCCATCGGCTATTCGATGGTCTACGGCATCATCGGCATGATCAACTTCGCCCACGGCGAGATCTACATGATCGGCGCGTACGTGGGCCTCGTCACACTCACCGCAATCGGCATCTCCGCCGGCTATCCGCTGCCGCTCGTGCTCGGCGCCGCACTGATCGTGTCGGTGATCGTCACCGGGCTGTACGGCTTCGCGGTCGAGCGCGTCGCGTATCGGCCGCTGCGCGGCGGCCCGCGTCTCGTGCCGCTGATCTCCGCGATCGGCATGTCGATCTTCCTGCAGAACTACGTGCAGATCGGCCAGGGCGCGCGCGACGTGTCCGTGCCGGTGCTGATCTCCGGCGCGTTCGACATCCATCTCGGCGGCGACTTCGACGTGACCATTCCGTATGCGCGCCTCTTGATCGTCTGCGTGACGATCGTGCTGATGATCGCGCTCACGCTGTTCATCTCGCATTCGCGGATGGGCCGTGCGTGCCGCGCGTGCGCCGAGGACATGAAGATGGCGAACCTGCTCGGCATCGACACGAACCGCGTGATCTCGTTCACGTTCGTGCTCGGCGCGATGCTGGCCGCCGTCGGCGGCGTGCTGATCGGGCTGACGATCGGCAAGCTGAATCCGTATATCGGCTTCGTCGCGGGCATCAAGGCGTTTACCGCCGCGGTGCTCGGCGGGATCGGCAGCATTCCGGGTGCGATGCTCGGCGGCGTGCTGCTGGGCCTCGCGGAAACCTTCGCAGCGGGCTACATGCCGGCCGAGTACAAGGACGTCGTTGCGTTCGGCCTGCTCGTGCTGATCCTGCTCTTCCGCCCGACCGGCCTGCTCGGCAAGTCGGACATCGAAAAGGTTTGAGGGAGACGCAGATGAGTCAAGTCATTTCCGTTCGCCGCCCGGCCGCCGATGCTTCGATCGGCCAGACGCTGAAAAATGCCGTGGCCGCCGCGTTCCTGACGGCGATCCTCACGATTCCGGTGCTCGGGCTGCAGTTGAAGCTCGACGGCTATCAGGTGGTGCTCACGCCGCATTGGCGGCCGGTGTGGATCGCGGTCGCGGCCGTGTTCCTGTTCCAGTTGTTCAAGCCGTGGCTCGTGCGCGCGAAATCGGCGGTGAAGCTGCCGGCGATGCCCGCGATGGGCGCGCAGCAGCAACGCGTGATCGTATGGGTGCTGCTCGCGGTCGGGCTCGTGTGGCCGTTCTTCGGCTCGCGCGGCGCGGTGGACGTCGCGACGCTCGCGCTGATCTACGTGATCCTCGGCCTCGGGCTGAACATCGTGGTCGGTTTCGCGGGGCTGCTGGATCTCGGCTATGTCGGGTTCTACGCGGTGGGCGGTTATACGTACGCGATGCTGAACCAGTATTTCGGGCTCACGTTCTGGGAGTGCCTGCCGCTCGCCGCGATCGCGGCCGCGACGTTCGGCTTCCTGCTCGGCTTCCCGGTGCTGCGGCTGCGCGGCGACTATCTCGCGATCGTCACGCTCGGCTTCGGCGAAATCATCCGCCTGATGGCGAACAACCTGACGAGCCTCACGGGCGGCCCGGACGGCATCTCGGGCATTCCGAAGCCGACCGTGTTCGGCTACGAGATGGCGCGCAGCGCGAGCGTCGAAGGCGCGAAGACGTTCCATGAGCTGATCGGGCTGGAATACAGCGGCGACCACGTCGTCATCTTCCTGTACCTGATCGCGCTCGTGCTCGTCGGCTTCACGCTGTTCGTCACGAGCCGCCTGATCCGCATGCCGATGGGTCGTGCGTGGGAAGCGCTGCGCGACGACGAGATCGCGTGCCGCTCGCTGGGCCTGAACCCGACCCGCATCAAGCTGTCGGCGTTCACGCTCGGCGCGGCGTTCGCGGGCATCGGCGGCGCATTCTTCGCGGCGCGTCAGGGCCTCGTGAATCCTGAATCGTTCACCTTCATCGAATCGGCGCTGATCCTCGCGATCGTCGTGCTCGGCGGGATGGGGTCGCAGCTCGGCGTGATTCTCGCGGCGATCCTGCTGACCGTGCTGCCGGAAGTCGCGCGCGGCTTCGCCGAGTACCGGATGCTGATCTTCGGTCTCGTGATGGTGTTGATGATGATGTGGCGTCCGCAGGGCCTGCTGCCCGCGAGCCGTCCCCACGTGGAGCTGCCGCAATGAGCGCGAATGCAGAACTGTTGAAGGTCGCCGGGCTGCAGATGCGCTTCGGCGGGTTGCTCGCGGTGGACGGCATCGATTTCGACGTGCGTCGCGATGAAGTGTTCGCGATCATCGGGCCGAACGGCGCGGGCAAGACCACGGTGTTCAACTGCGTCGGCGGCTTCTACAAGCCGACCGGCGGCGACGTCGTGCTCGACGGCCACGCGATCGGCGGGCTGCCGAGCCACAAGATCGCGTTGAAGGGCCTGGTGCGGACGTTCCAGAACATCCGCCTGTTCAAGTCGCTGACCGTCGTCGAGAACCTGCTCGTCGCGCAGCATCGCAAGGTGAAGGCGGGGCTGCTGCACGGCCTGTTCGCGACGCCGGCGTATCGTCATGCCGAGAAGGAAGCGCTCGAACGCGCGGCGGTGTGGCTCGACCGGATGGGGCTGACGTCGGTGGCCAACCGGCCGGCCGGCACGCTGTCGTACGGGCACCAGCGGCGTCTGGAGATCGCGCGCTGCATGATCACCGAGCCGCGCCTCTTGATGCTCGACGAGCCGGCGGCCGGTCTCAACCCGCAGGAGAAGATCGAACTGCAGCACCTGATCGACAAGCTGCGCCGCGAGTTCGGCGTATCGGTGCTGCTGATCGAACACGACATGAGCCTCGTGATGGGCGTATCGGACCGCATCCTCGTGATGGAGCACGGCCGGCCGATCGTGATCGGCACGCCGGAAGCGGTTCGCAACGACCCGCGCGTGATCAAGGCGTATCTGGGGGAAGAGTGATGCTGAAGCTGGAACAGGTCCATACGCACTACGGCGCGGTCGAAGCGCTCTCGGGCGTGTCGATCGAGGTGAACAAGGGTGAGATCGTCACGCTGATCGGCAGCAACGGCGCCGGCAAGACGACGCTGATGATGACCGTGTGCGGCACGCCGCGCGCCTCGTCGGGCCGTGTGCTGTTCGAGGGCAAGGACATCACCGGGATGTCGACGCACCAGATCATGCGGCAGGGGATGGCGATCTCGCCGGAAGGGCGGCGCGTGTTCCCGAGCCTGACGGTGCTCGAGAACCTGAAGATGGGCGGCTTCTTCGCGAGCCGTCACGAGATCGACAACGGCATCGAGCACGTGTTCAAGCTGTTTCCGCGCCTGAAGGAGCGCGCGACGCAGCGGGCCGGCACGATGTCGGGCGGCGAACAGCAGATGCTGGCGATCGGCCGCGCGCTGATGAGCAAGCCGCGCCTGCTGCTGCTCGACGAACCGACGCTCGGCCTCGCGCCGCTCGTGATCGCGCAGATCTTCGACATCATCCGCATGATTCGCGACGAAGGCGTCACGGTGTTCCTCGTCGAGCAGAACGCGAACAAGGCGCTCGGTGTGGCCGATCGCGGCTACGTGCTCGAAACGGGGCGCGTGGTGCTCGCGGATACGGGCGCGAACCTGCTCGCGAACGACCGGATCAAGCAGGCTTACCTCGGCGGGTGACGCCGGATGCCGCCGGCCTGCAACGGGCCGGCGGTGCTTCTTCTTGCGCTTTCTCATGCAAGGCCGGTTCCCGGCCTTGTCTTCACGGTCCGATCCTGAACGTGCTTTTCAGTATGTCGCGCAGATGCAGCGCGGCACGATTGCTGTCGTCCGTCAGGATGGTGATCAGGTGCGGCGGGAGATCGGGCAGCACGATCCCGGCGACGTGGCTTGTCAGGTTGCCGGACACGCGATCGTGTTCGATGAGGCCGACCGCGAGGCCGTTGGCGATACACGCTTCGACTGCCGGCGAACTGGCGCTCTCGAGCAGCATCCGGTGCGCGATCTTCGCTTTCTTCAGCGCGTTCAGCGCGGTCTCGCGGTACGGGCAGCCCTGCAGTTGCACGGCGATCGGCAGCGGCGCGTCGGGATTGAACTTGAAGGTCCGCGCGGCCACCCACACCGGATGGGTCTTGCTGAGCAGCTCGCCGTGCGGCGGCACTTTCGGCACCACGGCGATCGTGATGTCCAGCTGGCCGCGGGCGAACAGCGATTGCAGCGCGTCGCTGGCGCGCGCTTCGACGGTCAGTTCGAGAAGCGGCCGGTCGGCGGCGAAGCGCGGCAGGAATTCCGCCATGAAGTGCGCAGCGTACGAATCGGGGATGCCGAGCCGCAACTTGCCGGTCAGCATCTGCGGCGACAGCGATTCGACGAGCCGGTCGTGGCTCAGCAGAAACTCGGTGGTGTCGCTCAGCAGCTTGTGGCCGAACTGGGTGAGTTCGACGGCCTGGTTGTTTCGCGTAAACAAGCGCTGCGCAACCATTTCCTCGAGCTTCTGAATCTGCGCGGTGACCGACGATGGGCTGCGATTCACATGAACGGCCGCATCCTTGAAGCGGCCGAGCTTCGCGACGGCGTGGAAGGTGCGCAGCAGGTCGACGTCCAGGGTACGCGGCATGATTTGGTTTTTCCGAATCAGTGATTCAGGTAATGTCGATTGACGGAATTATTGGGCATCCCATATTCTCGGGTCAACAGGCAGACGACGGCAGGGAACAGCCGGGCATGCGGCACACCGACGGCCCCCGCGTCGTGCTGAACATCGTGCCGTCGGATCGATCCGGCTACGACGGCGGAAACCTTCTGTTCTACGAATCGACCGCGGAGACGTTCGACCGCCACGATCGCGGACGCCGGCATTCCGCACACGATCGTCAACTGGCTGGCGCTGCAGCGCGCCTTCAGGCGCGACGCCGAACTGCGGTACCGGCGCCTCGGGCTCGAACCGATTCGCCCGGAGGATCTGGAAGACCCGCGCCTGTCCCCGGTAACTTTCTGAGAACCGTCGCCCCATGCAGCTATTCCTGCTCCAGCTCGTTTTCGTGTTGTCGTGGAGTTCCGGCTTCATCGGCGCCAAGCTCGGCGCGGAGACGGCCGGCGCGTTCAACCTGCTGTTCTGGCGGTTCCTGCTCGTCACGCTCTGTCTGGCGCTCGTCCTCAACCGGCAGCTCGGGCGCCTGACGTGGGAGAAGCTCCGCTATCACGCGGTGATCGGCTTCCTGTCGCAGTTTCTCTATCTGGCCTGCGTGTACGTGGCGATTCAGCATGGCCTGCCGCCCGGCATCGCCGCGATCGTCGCTGCGTTGCAGCCGCTCATCACGGCCGCGATGACGGCGCTGGAAGGCAGCGAGCGCAGCGGGGCGCGCCAGTGGGCCGGGCTCGTCGTCGGGTTCGTCGGCGTGGGGATCGTGATCGGCGGGCAATATGCGCTGCCGGCCGGGTCGGTCGGGCTCGTCATGTATCTGCTGCCGCTGGTGTCCGCGCTGGGGCTGTCGATCGCGACGATCTATCAGCGGCGCCGTGCGCTGACGGCCGCGCGCAGCAACGAGGACGGGCTGTTCCTGCCGCTGTTCGTGCAGGGCTGCGTGAGCCTCGTGCTGTTCGCGGCGTGCGGGATCGTCACGGGCGACCTGCATGTGCCGACCCAGCCGAACGTGTGGGTCTCCGTCGTGTGGCTGACGGTGTTCTCGACCTTCATCGCCTACCTGTCGTTGTGGGCGCTGCTCAAGCGCATGCCCGCGACGCGCGTGGCGACCCTCGTCTATCTCGAGCCGCCGGTGACGCTGACCTGGGCCGCGTGGATGTTCGGCGACCGGATCGAGGTGTCGACCTATCTCGGCATCGTCGTCGTCGCGATCGGCGTGTGGTTGGCCGGCAAGCAGGGCGAGCGGCCGGCGCGGGCGCGGCGGGCGGACATGGAGGCGGCCGGCCGCTGACGCCCCTGGTCGCGCGCGCGGTTCCGGTGTAGCGTCGCGGTACTGTCACGCCCCGTGAAGGAACCCGATGAAAGTCAAACGGATCGTCGCCAATATCGACACGCGATCGGTCGACGACGCCAAGCGCTTCTACCAGCGGATCTTCGGCCTCGACCTGCTGATGGACCACGGCTGGATCGCGACCTACGGCAACGACGAGCAGATGGACGTGCAGATCAGCTTCGCATCGCAAGGCGGGGCGGGTACGCCGACGCCCGATCTGTCGATCGAGGTCGACGACGTCGATGAAGCGCTCGCGCGCGTGCATGCGGCCGGGATTCCGGTGGAATACGGCCCGGCCGACGAGCCTTGGGGCGTGCGGCGTTTCTATGTGCGCGATCCGTTCGGCAAGCTCGTCAACGTGCTCGCGCATCGCTGATCCGGCACGCCGGACTGACCAATCGGCTGCGTTTGGGTAACCCGTCCGAATCGATACCCACGCGACGACGCGGGTCACGCCTCGTAGCTCGCTCCGCGGCAACGCAACCGCTCATGCTGCGATCCGTTGCGCAGCCCCATGATAAGATCGCGCGCTTTCCGCGCCGGCACCGTCTGCCCGACGGCCGCGGGCCGCTAACGAACCCGCGAGGATCGCATGTCCCAGATCATCGTCGAAGGCCTGGCGAAGACCTACCGCATCGCGGAGCGGCAGCCCGGCATGCTTGGGCTGCTGCGCCGCCGCTGGCGTGAAGTCGAAGCGCTCAAGGACGTCAGCTTCAGCCTTCGGCGCGGCGAGCTGCTCGGTTTCATCGGGCCCAACGGGGCCGGCAAGTCGACCACCATCAAGATCCTGTCCGGCATCCTGCGGCCGACTTCCGGCAAGGTGGTCATCGACGGCCGCGTGCCGTTCGACGACCGCATCGCGCACGTCGCGCGCATCGGCGCGGTGTTCGGGCAGCGCAGCCAGTTGTGGTGGGACCTGCCCGTCATCGACGGCTTCGACCTGCTGCGCGACATCTATCGCGTCGATCCCGGCGCCTACCGCCGCACGCGCGACGCGCTCGTCGCGATGCTGCGCCTCGACAGCCTGCTCGACCAGCCGGTACGCCAGTTGTCGCTCGGGCAACGGATGCGCGCCGAAATCGCCGCGGCGCTGCTGCATGAGCCGCCGATCCTGTTTCTCGACGAGCCGACCATCGGCCTCGATGCGCCGTCGAAGCTCGCGGTGCGCGAATTCGTCAAGACGCTGAACCGCGAGCGCGGCGTGACCGTATTGCTGACGACGCACGACATGCACGACATCGAAGCGCTCGCGGAGCGCGTGATCGTCATCGGGCATGGCCGCGTGCTGGCCGACCAGCCGTTCGACGCGCTGCGCGCCGGCGTGCTGTCCGACCGCCGCATCCTGGTCGATTTCGCGGACGAAGCACCGGCGCTCGACATCGCCGGTACGCAGTTGCTGCGACGCGAGGGGCGCACGGCCGAGCTCGCGTTCGATCCGGGCGTCATCGGTGCGCCCGCGCTCGTCGCGCGCATCGCGGCCGAGCATGCGGTCGAGGACATCCGCGTCGAGCAGCCGGCGATCGAGGAGGTCATCGCGCGCTTCTACCGCCTGCATGGCGCGACGGAAGCCTGAGCCGATGGACGTCCTGCGCCCGTACGCCGCGGCCTTCTCGGCACGCTTCAAGACCCTGCTCCAGTATCGCGCGGCCGCCCTCGCGGGCTTCACGACGCAATGCTGGTGGGGCGCGCTCAAGGTGATGATCTATGCGGCGTTCTATCGTCACGCGACGCACGCGCATGCATCGATGACGCTCGAGCAGGTGACGACCTACACGTGGATCGCGCAGGCGCTGTTCGCGCTGCTGCCGTGGGCCGGCGACCCCGATGTCGCGGCGGCGGTGCGGACCGGCGCGGTCAGCTATGACCGGTTGCGCCCGGTCGATACGTACTCGTGGTGGTACGTGCGGGCGATGGCGTGGATGAGCGCGCGGGCGCTGCCGCGGGTCCTGCTGATGTTCGTCGCGGCGGCGATCGCGCTGCCGCTCGCCGGGTTCGGCGAATGGGCCTGGCAGCCGCCGGCGGACGCCGCGCGGGCCGTGCTGTTCGTCGTGTCCGTGATGCTGATGATCGGGCTCGCCGCCGCGTTCGTGATGCTGCTCAACCTGTGTATCGCGGCGACGCTGACCGATCGCGGGATCAACACGCTCGCGCCCGCGTTCGTGATCCTGTTCTCGGGCAACCTGATTCCGCTCGGCCTGTTTCCGGACTGGCTGCAGCCGCTGCTGATCGCCCAGCCGTTCGCCGGGATGCTCGACATCCCGTCGCGGATCTACATCGGCACGCTGAGCGGGGGCGCGGCCTGGGCCGGGCTCGCGCTGCAGGCGTTCTGGATCGTCGCCTTCGTCGCGCTGGGGCGCACGGCGATGCACCGCGTGATGGCGCGGCTTCACCTGCAGGGAGGCTGAACCGATGAATGCCGCCCGCCTGCTGTCCCGCTACTTCGCCACCTCGATCCGCGCCCAGCTCCAGTATCCGGCTTCGAGCCTGATGCTCGGCGCGGGCACGTTCCTGACGACCCTCATCGAGCTGGTCGGCATCTGGGCACTGTTCGACCGCTTCGGCGACGTGCAGGGCTGGCGCTTCGGCGACATCTGCATGTTCTTCGGGATGGTCAGCGTCAGCTTCGCGATCGCCGATTTCATCAGCCGCGGGTTCGACGTGTTCGGCAGCGACTTCATCCGCACGGGCGATTTCGACCGCCTGCTGCTGCGTCCGCGCACGGCCACGCTGCAACTGATCGGTCATGACTTCCGGTTGCGCGTGATCGGGCGGCTGCTGCAGGGCATCGTCGTGCTGGTCGTCGCGACGCGCGCGCTCGATTTCGACTGGAACGCCACGGCGATCGCGCTGGCCCTGTGGACGATCGCCGGCGGCGTCGCGCTGTTCTTCGGGCTGATGGTGCTGCAGGCCACGCTTGCGTTCTGGACCGTCGAGAGCCTGGAAGTCGTCAATGTCGTCACGTACGGCGGCGTTCAGGCCGCGCAGTTCCCGATCAGTCTTTATGCGGGCTGGCTCCGTCATTTCCTGACGTTCGTCGTGCCGATCGCATGCATCGCGTACTTCCCGGTGCTGGCGATCCTCGGCAAGCCCGATCCGCTCGGCGCGCCGGGCTGGTTCTTGCCGCTCGCGCCGGGGGTTGCGTTCGTGTTCCTGGGCGCGTGCTTCGTCGCGTGGCGGTTCGGGGTGCGCAAATATACGTCGACGGGTACCTGAGCGGCGTGCGCGTACCGGTGACGCGCGACTTGCGCCGACACCGAAGCGTGTCGATCGATCGGGAATCCTGATCTCGTTTCCGTCGCGCCAGGCCGTCGAGCCGGCGCGACGGAACGTACGGCAGCGGAGCAGCGCGCTGCCGCACACCGCTACAACGCGCGTGCGATCGCCTGCTCGAGCAACGACAACCCGAGATCGATCTCCGCTTCGCTGACGGTCAGCGGCGGCGCGATCCGGAACACGCCGCCCATGCCGGGCAACTGCACGATGTTCATGCTGAGCCCGAGATTCATGCATTCGCGCGTGATCTTCGCGCCGAGCCCGTCCGCCGGTTCCTTCGTACGGCGATCCTTGACGATCTCGACGCCGAGCAGCAGCCCGCGTCCGCGTACGTCGCCGATGCAGTCGAAGCGTTCCATCAGGTCGAGCAGGCCGCGCCGGAGCCGGTCGCCCATCAGGTTCGCCCGTGCGACGAGCCCGTCGCGCTGCACGACGTCCAGCACGCGCAGGCCGACGGCCGCCGGCAGCGGATCCGACACGTGCGTCGTGTAGAACAGGTAGCCGAGTTCGTGCGCGCGTTCCTCGATCTGCGCGGACGTGACGATCGCCGCGAGCGGCAGCCCGGCGCCGAGCGTCTTCGACAGCGTCAGGATGTCGGGTGTCACGCCGTCGCGCTGGCACGCGAACATCGTGCCGGTGCGCCCGACGCCGGTCTGCGCCTCGTCGAGGATCAGCAGCATCCCGCGTTCCTCGCACTTGCGCTTGAGCGCCGCCATATAGCCTTCCGGCAACTCGATGATCCCGCCCGAACTGAGGATCGGCTCCGCGATGAAGGCCGCGAGGTTGCCGCTCGACTGGCGATCGATCAGGTCGAACGCGTAGTCGAGTTCGGCGAGGAAGTCATAGGCGCCGTTGCGCTCGAAGCGCGGCCGGTACGTGAACGGCGCCGGAATCGCGAACGAACCGACGGCGGCCGGGCCGACGCCCTTGCGGCCGGCGCTGTACGTGGCCGACGCGGCCGCGCCCGTCATCCCGTGCCACGACTGCGCGAAGCCGACGATCTCGTACTTGCCGGTGACGAGCTTCGCCATCCGGATCGCCGCTTCGTTCGATTCCGCGCCGGTGCTGAGCAAGAGCGCGCGATCGAGCCCGGCGGGCGTGATGTCGGCGAGGCGTGTCGCGAGGTCGACGACCGGCCGCGACAGCATCCCGCTGAACAGGTGGTCGAGCTTGCCCGCGTATTCGCCGATCACGGACACGATCTCCGGATGGCTGTGGCCGAGCACCGCGCTCATCTGGCCCGACGTGAAATCGAGGATCGCGCGGCCGTCCGCGTCGTACACGAAACTGCCTTTCGCGCGCTCGATGATCAGCGGCTCGAACGTGCCGCCGTAGCGGACCAGGTGCTGCCTGGCGTTGCGCCAGAAGGTCGGGTCGTCGTTCAGGGACATCGGGCGTCTCCAGACAAGGGGCAAGGGACAAGGGGCGCTTGCAGTCTAGGCGCGTGTCTGATTTGATGGAAACGAATAGTTCTTATGCAAGGTAGAAAAGGAGCTAATACCTTGGGGCTTTCGCTCGAAATCGACCTGCTGCGCTCGTTCGTCGTGATCGCCGAGGTGCGCGCGCTCAGCCGCGCGGCCGCGCGGGTCGGCCGGACCCAGTCCGCGCTCAGCCAGCAGATGAAGCGGCTCGAGGAGGTCGTCGATCAGCCGCTGTTCCAGCGCACCGGGCGCGGCGTGGTGCTGACCCATCCGGGCGAGCGGCTGCTCGTGCATGCGCAGCGCATCCTGCGGTTGCACGACGAGGCGATGGCCGACCTGTGCGGCACGGGGTTGTCGGGGACGATCCGCTTCGGGTGCCCGGACGATTACGCGGAGGTCTGGCTGCCTTCGCTGCTGCGGCAGTTTTCGAGCCAGCATCCGCAGGCGATCGTCGAAGTCGTATGCGGGCCGACGCCGCGGCTCGTCGAACAGCTGGAGAAACGCGCGGTCGACCTGGCGATGATTTCATTGCCGGACGATGGCGAGCACGACGACATCATTCGCCGCGAGCAACTGGTCTGGATCGGCTATCCGGGGCTCGAACCCGCGCATTTCGATCCGTTGCCGCTGGCGCTGTCCGATCGCGACACGCTCGATCACGTCGCGGCCTGCGATGCGCTCGATCGTGCCGGCCGCGATTACCGCGTCGCGTATGCGAGCAGCAGTCTCGCGGGGCTGATCGCGCTGGTGCGTTCGGGGCAGGCGTTCGCGGTGATGACGCAGACGGCGGTGCCGGCCGACCTGACGATCGTCACCGGCGATCCGCGCTTGCCGCCGTTGCCGGCCGTGGGCATTGCGCTGAGGTTCGACCGCAAGCGGCCGTCGCATCTGACGGCGGCGTTCGCCGAGCATATCCGGCTCACGCTGCCGCTGTTGTGAAGCACGCGGCCGCCGCGATGACGGATCACTCGACCGTCGACGAGGCCGATATCTTTGCCGAGCCGCGAGCATCGGCCTCCGCCGCTCCATCGCGCACGTGGATCGCTGCCTGCGTGCCCGACAACCTGACCGGGACGGCCGGCGCCACGGAGGACGGGAGGATGGCACGCACTGACCCGGGGTCCCGGCAAGTTGTCAGAAAATGTAAATGAGAGGTATTATCATTTGCGGCAAGTGCCGCGACCGCGTCGTTTCTTTCGATGTCGCGGCCATTTCATTCGATCGGGCGCCTGTCGCGCGGCCCCGGCCCGGCCGGACCATCGGCCGGTTGCCGCCGGCGCGCGCCGTGCCGCGCGTGCCGCCTAACCAACGGACCTCCGATGAGCTCGACCTCCTTCGCTTCGTCACGACGTCATCCGCCGGTGCTCGTCCCCGGCAATCATCCAGGCGTGATGCACATCGATGCGGGCATGAAACTCGTGAGCGGCACGCTGTGTTCGGACAGCCGCGACTGGTACGAGGAGCCGCTCGAAAAAGGGCTGAAGCTCGTCCTCGTGCAGAGCGGGCAGTTGCGCTGCCGCGTGCCGGGCCAGCCCGAGCAATGCATCAAGGGGCCGGGCCTGTGCGTGATCGCCAACGACGGCGAATTCACGACGCACCAGATCTACGATCGCGATGTGCCGTTGCGTTACACGATCGTGCAGCTCGGCCTCGATGCGCTCGACCGCGACCTGAGCCTGCTGCCGGAGACGATGCTCGCGCCGACGGGCAGCGATCCGCGCATCGTCAGTTGCCCGGCGTCGAAGGCGCTGCAGGCGCTCGCGGTGCAGATCGCGACGTGTCAGTTCGAGGGCGCGGTGCGCGAGTACTACCTGAAGGCCAAGGCCTTCGAGCTGACCGCGCTGAGCGCGCAGTTGCTGGCGACGCAGCGGCAGTTCGCGCCGGCCGACGTACGCGTCACGTCGTCGGACGTGGAGCGCGTGTATGCGGCGAGCGACATCCTGACGCGCGAGCTGCAGCATCCACCGACGCTCGACGCGCTCGCGGGCCGCGTCGGGATGAATTCGCGCAAGCTGACCGCCGGTTTTCGCAAGGTGTTCGGCGCGAGCGTGTATGCGTACCTGCAGGAATACCGGTTGCGGACCGCACACGCGATGCTGTGCGCGGAGGACGCGAACGTGTCGACCGTCGCGTACCGCGTCGGCTACAGCCCCGCGCATTTTTCGATTGCGTTCCGCAAGCGCTACGGGATTTCGCCGAGCGATATTCGTGCGTCGTCGAACGCGATTGACGACGTCGAACTGGAGCGCGCGGCAATCTAAAGCAACTGACCGGCAGCCTAAAACAATCGACCGTGCTCATGGGTGTGGGTGAGATAGATTTTCATCCACGGGTGGCCGCCGCCGAGCGGATCCGCCATCGAACGACCCATGCAAGGCGTGCTCATGAGCCAGACCGCTGTCGATGCCGGAATCGATCATTCCGGTCCTTCCTGTTTTTCTCCCGTTGCCTTTCGCGCGCCGTTCGTCGCGATGATCGCGGCGGCGCCGCTTGCCCGTTCGCCGGAAGCGGTCCGCGCGCCGCGCTTCAGCCGCGTCGCGCATACGCGGGGCACGGCCGAACTCGCGTGCCTGCCGACGCGTAGCTGGCCGCAGGCGGTCGTGCGCGCGGTCGATCGGCTCGTGTCGGGCGCAGGGCTGCAGGTGTGCAACCCGCGCAGCAGCGACGTGACGCGCGTCTGGCGGCACCTGGCCACGCAGCTCGGCTTTCCGGAGCCGCTGCCGGGCGACGCGTGCGCGGCCACGCTCGGCATGCTGCTGGAGCGTGCCGCATGAAGGGGCCGTTGCTTTCGATGTTGCGGACGTTCGCGGTGCCGCTCGCGGCGGCGGTCGTGCTGCAGGCGCTGGCGGGCGTCGCATCGCTCGTGCCGT
>NZ_JAAGPM010000007.1:0-234 GCF_017104865.1 Burkholderia sp. Ac-20349 | reverse complement strand
AGAGAGCAGAAGTACAAGTACTGACATCATAAATGTAGTAGTTACTGTTCAGATCGAGCTGAACAGAATAATGCTCGTCGCGTCAATCGCAAGTCTAGGACTTCACAGGAACGTTCGTATGACATAGATGGAAGCAGGAATGCTCACACAGATCATAAGGATGTAGAGAGATATAAGAGGTATCGTGGTACGAAGGAGCAGCGAACGAAAGGCTGTATGTTTTTTTTTTTTTTA